>CAZADC010000011.1:0-6997 GCA_964483755.1 uncultured Planctomycetaceae bacterium
ATCACCATCACCATCGCCCCCCCAGGAGAGTGGCGATTCGGTTCATGGCTGCGCTCCTCTTGTCTGATTCCTGTCTCATAGACGCTGGAAATGCAGAAGGGTTCCAGCACTGCACGGCCTTACTGGGATCGTTTGCCGCGCCCCCCTCAACACTCGCCGGATATCCGTGTGCTTTCGGCCGGGGTCAAAGCCTTTTGGAGCGGGAACGGCGCGATGGGCTTGCTCTGCCCGACATTCCGCTGAAACAGTCCATGTGCATTGTTGCCACTTCCTCCTGTACTGACAACGAGTCGCTGCTACAGGCTCCGGCGTGCCAGGCGGCGAGCAGCGCGTACGCCTTCGCCGGGTCCGCGGACCGGACCTGATCGAGAAGCGATGCTGATCCGTCGTCGGGCTCCGTTGTCGGTCGCGTCTCTGCCGCCAACTTTGCTGGCAGCAGGAACGTGCCATCGGACTGCGGAGCGAAGTCGAGGATTTCGACCACCGCATCCGGGTTCAGCGGACCGTAGATGTGGGGGAAGAGGGATGTGCCGCCTTCAAGGTTCTCGTATTTCACGGGCGCCTTGAGCCGCGCCGGATCAATGCACAGCAGCACCAGCCCGGTCTTGCCGCGGAAATTGGAGTTGGCGACGCCGACGACCTGCTGCGGCGTCGAGCAATGCACGAACCCCGCAGACATCAGCGACGGCGGCTGATAGCTTCCGGACTCGACCGCCTTCCGCCAGACCCCCTTGCTGACTATGTGCACGATCATCTGTGTCCTGCCTTCGGCCGGTCGGCTCGCGGCGTTGGAGAGGAATGCTGGAGAAGAAGCGGGCTGCGTGGCGGGCTCGTCTTCCAACGGCTCCGGGCCGCCCTTGACGCGCGGGCGGGCGAGCACGCGCTCCTTCGCCAGGCCCTGCGGCGCCTGCGACAGCTTCACCTCGGTCCATCGCTCCGTCTGACTCAGCTCCAGCGTCGTCTTGTAGGTGTAGGTGCTGGACGGGCCGTGCCAAAACGTCTTGGCACTGACGGACGGCGGGAACACGGCGAACACCTGCTTGAGCGTCATGCCCGGTTCAATGAGGTTCGCCAGGCGGTCCCATGTGTCGTCTTCGCGACGCCCGCGCGTCCGCAGAATCTTCTCGGCCGCCTGCTGCAGTTCCCTGGCGCTCGCCGGCTGCGTGGCGGGCGCTGGAGAGGATTCACTCGCCGGCGGCATGCCGACGCGGAGGGACCGGACGAGATCGCGGACGTCGCCGATGGTGAAGCGTCCGACGATGATGCCCCGTCGGCCGAGGGCGGTCATGAGCTTCGGAGCGGCGACGACTTCCCCGTCCACGATGATCGCCACGGCGCTGCCGACGTTGGCCTTCGTGAAGGCCGAGAAGAGCTCCGTCCCGCGGTCGTCGAACTCGAAGCCGACGGCCGGGCGTCCGGAACCGGCCTCCGTGGCGTACACCTTCTCGAGCCCCCAGGCGTTCTTATCGCGCCTCGGCAGGGGCTTTGTGGTTGCTCCGGCCTCCGGCGATCGGCGACCGGTCATCGTCTGTCCCGGCTTGTCGGACACCAGGACGTACTTCCGCCCCTTGTGCTCGCCCGTGACCAGGTTGCCCGCGTTCGCCATCGCGTCCGCGACGGGCAGCCACATGCAGGAAGGCAGCTGGCCTCTCCATTCCAGCTCCTTCTCCCACCATGGCCCGACCCTCCCGGCCTTCAGCCAGTCCATATAGCTTTCCAGCTCCGCTTCGCCCAGGTCGGACGGGGCGGGCGCGACGCGGAACGACAGTGTGCTCCCGGCCAGTTGGCGAGCTGGCGCTGAGGCCGGCTGCGTGGCGGGCGATGACGACGGCTGCACCCACAGTGTGTAGGTCGTTGCCTTGGCCAGTTGCTTGTCGATGCCTTTTCCGCTGAGGGCCGACTGGAATTGAACGTTATTCGAGCCGCCAGTCCCAGAACGACCGACCTCGATCTGATCGGTCATGAGCAGCCGGCCCGACTCGTCGAACAACTCCAAGATGAGGTCGGATCGACGCCCGGAAACGGGCAGCGTCACGTTATATCCGACGGTCAGATTCTCACCGGCCACGTCAAACCGGAGGCCGTGGAGACGAAGCAGGAGGACCATCTGGCCGTCGTCCACCACGTGATGCGCTGAGTTGAGGGGCAACCGACGGCCTGTCACAAACTTGCCGGTGGCCATGCACGTCCAGCCTCTGCGCGAACTTGCACGAACCACGACGACAGAAACCGGGCGGTTCTCCGGATCGGTGGGCAGGCCGTACGCACTGGCAATACGCCGCTCAAGATTCTGAACTGTCGTTCCAGCGGCCTGCACAGGCATCTCCAATTCGGGCAAGGAAATGGCTCCATCGTCGGCAATCTCGACCACGGAGGGGCTCATGTCATTGACGACAACTTCGATCCTTTCGCCCACCTGAAGCGGACCGGCCTGGATTACCCGGCCAATCATGCGTTTGGCTGTCGGTTCCTTCGCGCCGGGCGCGACGGCCGCCCACGTGGTCGAATGGCTGCGCGGCGCCTGTGCGGCCTTAGCCAGGAACCGCTGATAGTAGTCCTTGAAGTCAGTAGAGTTCTTCAATCCTTCGCGGACCGCCTCGATGAATCGCTCGCTCGGTGGAGGCAACTCCTCCCACTTGTCCAGGTAAGTCCTGACTATCTTCACAGAGACGATGTCATTTGGGTGCGTCCCCTTGACAACAAGAGGCACCACGGTCGGTAACGCTGGTTCACCCATCTTCAGAAGTTCCAGCCGGGCCTGGTCGTTGTCAATCATCTCGACAAGCCAGCCGATGGCCTTCGGGCCCGCCAGCGCCGCCAGTGCCGTCGCCGCATCGCCCCGCACATGCGCGTTGCGGTCATGCCGGAGCCTGGCGATCTGCTCGATCCGCGAGGTTTGGTTGAAGTGAACAGCCAGTGCCATGGCTGCACGAAGCTCCTCGTCTTGTCCTTGGACAAGGTTCTTGAATATCAGTTGGGCCAGCGGAAGATACTGGCTGTAATCGATCAGCAGGTACGGGGGAGTTGTGCCGGGCTTGCCGCGAAGCGCCTCGAGATGGCTGCGAATTTCGCCCCAGGCCTGGAGTCCGTCTTGTCTGCCATATTCGAGCTTCACCATCAGCCTTTCCTGATGGGCGATGCTTCGAGCAAGGTGAATCAGTTCCTTGTAGGGACCATCTCGCCAGTCCCAGGCCATGGCCTTTACCGGCTGGTTTTTGCCAGCCAGGGAGAATGTCCACTCCGGGGTATCGGTCGGCATTGGGCCGGCTTGAGGTATCACTGTCAGCCACTTCGACTGCGCCAGACCCCTCCGCAATTCTTGCATCTGCGGCTGTGACAGGCGGAATTCGTATCGGCGCGAAATCATCTCGTCTTCGATCCGTACCGAGACTTGGCAGATACATGTTCCGTCAGCCTTGATTGTGATTGTCGGTGGGGTCTCGAAAACGGTCTGTGTTGCCGTGATCCCCAGAGACTTGAAGTCGCCCAGCAGCGGCTGAGTTGCTGGCTGGCTCGCTTGTCCCGAGTTTGCCGAGGGGACCGGCGGCATGCCGGTGCGGAGGGCCCGGACGAGATCGCGGATATCCTTCTCGTTGAATTCGCCGGTGATCATGCCGGTCTCGCCCAGGGCGTTTCTGACGACGGGGGCGGAGACGATCTTGCCGTCAACAACGACGGCCAGGGCGCTGCCAATGTTGCGCTCGGTGAGCGCCGTCAACAATATGGTCCCTAAGCGGTCCAGTTCAAATCCGACGGCCGGACGGTTTTGGTTGTCCTTCGTGGCGTAGACCTTCGTTAGGCCCCAGCCTTTGCCCGACAGCATCGTCTGGCCGGGTTTGTCGGATACCAGGACATAATTCTGGCCGTTGTACTCGCCCGTCACCAACTGCGGCGCGGTCGTCAGTTTGGCAGCGACGGGTAGCCAGGCATACTGCGGCATCCGGCCGGCGATCTCTACGATTCGCCCATCCTTCTCCCACCAGAATCCCACTTTGCCCGTCGTGATCCAGTCCATGTAGCTTTGCAACTCCGCCTTGCTCAGGTCCGGCGGTGTCGGCGCGATGCGTAGGCCAAGCTTGCTGCCTACGGGTCGGTTGACCTTCACGGCACGCACGCGAGGTACATATTTCGACAGATTCTCCTCCAGCGAGCCCCTGGCGTTGCCCGCGGTGGCGAAGCGCCAGCCTTTTGACGTCCGTTTGAAGACCAGTATGAGGTCGCGCCTGATGCCTGGGCCGGGGGTGGCGGTTGCGGCGAAGTCTCCTTCGACATGGACGTCACGGACAATTGTCAAAGCGTTTGAATCCCTGCGGAGGACATCCGACTGAAGCTCGCGCATGAAGTCATCAATATGTGTGACATTCCATCCTATGAGCGGCTCGGCATTCCCCGAACCGGCCAGTGCCTGCCTTGTCTGCCACCCCTCAACATCGCCCACCGAGAGCTTCTTCAGCCTTTCCAGGTCTTTGTTTCGAATGGCCGCCAAAAAGGCCTCGGCCGCCTGCCGCACGGCCATTTTGTCGTCAGCCGGCTGGGATGTCGGGACTACCTCGTCGATGCGCACAATCGCCGTCCGTGGGATGGTTACCTTCTTGCCGGCCGGGATTTCGGCCAGCGGCGCGCCCTCCAGACCGATGGAGGCAACCAGCACCACGCTGTCGTCGTTGAGGTCCCGAACGAATCCCGTGAAGACCGCCCGGCCGTCCTTCATGGCGAAGAAACCACCCGGGGATGTTGAGTAAACTTGCTCCACCACTCGCCAATTGGTCTCGATCCTGACCGGCCGGCCCAAGCGGCTGAAGGCCAATGCCCCGAAGGTCAACTCGCTCACGCGGACGCCTTCGGCCGCGATCTCGAACTGGACGGCGTTCGATTCGACCACCACGTTTTCCTGCCCGCCACCGACGCCATCGGCATGGAAGATCACCCGCAAGCTGTGCTTGCCTGGCGTAAGTTTGAGCTTCTCAGTGCCAGCCATCTCGCCGCCTTCACGCGTGGTCTTTGCCTTGACCCAATTGTCCGTCAGAGCGATGGAGATGTCCTTGTACTCACGCCCCGGCGGCAGGGCCGACGACCTTACGCGCATGACTCCCACCCACATGTACCGCGTGCCGTCCAACTCCAGCGTGCAAAGCTGCTGCGCCTGGGCGACGCTATACGTGCCCTTGCCCTGATTGCGGATGTCGGCCTTGAATGTCGGCGTCTGCCCGGCCGCCCAGGTGTGCTTGTCCGCCTGCAGCCGCGCCTGGACGCCGTTGTTGGCCTTGCCCCATTGGCCCGCCGGCTGCGTGGCGGGCGCGCTGGCGGGCTGTGTTGTCGGCTGTGGCGGCCAATGCGAGGCGTCTGCCGGGCGGGTCCTTGCCGCCAGCCGCACCCCGACCGCCGGTGTCTCGATCCGTCCTGTCCAGGCGTGTGCGCTGGGCGGCTCCTGCTCATCGGCCTCACCAAGTCCGAACAGCGGCTCGGTCCGCTCTGTCCAATTATGGGAGATGGGCGGCTCGATATCCGGCCGCCGCCCGTCACTCTCCAGAACAGCGCACATGCGGTACGTCTTGCCGGCCGGATCAAAGCGGACCCAGCCCTCCCCGCGAACAAAGCGCCCGTAGGCGAGCATACGCACTCCATTGTCGCCGTTGATTGCGAAACGTCGCGTCCGTCCCGGCTGGATGTCGCCATACTCCAACCAGGCCGCGCCGAAGGACGTGGGGGACCGCAACCGGGGATATCCCTCGAACCGGAAGGTCACGGGTGGATGCCCGCCACAAAGGAGCGGGACGCCAAGCACCCTCTCGCTGGCGTTGTGAATCTCCAGGAAAACTTCGTCGTCGCCGCGCTGGTGTCGCGTAACGAGCAGGCGGCATCGCAGGCCGTTCACCTCCTTGGACCAGCCGCCCGCGTGCGGCGCGGACGCAGGTCGGCTCGCCGGCTGCGCGGCCGGCGCGCAATCGTGTTCAGCCCACCGTGCGCGGATCACGAGGGCCGGCGTGGGGGCCGTGCCTGCCCGGTGCGCCGCATCGCCCAGGCCGACAGGGGTTGCCAGGTGCGAGAATGCAGAGGTGAAGGCCTGCCTGGCGACACGGTGTTCGTCGAAGGTGCGGCGGTCGCCGTTGAGCGGATCAACCACCGGCGCCGGCAGACTCCAGACGAAGTTCTCGAAGACGAAGCCCTTCTCGCGCTTCGGGAGCGGTGTGACGCTGCTCCATGCGACGTCCAGCGCCGTGCCGTCGCGCGAGGTTACCCGGCGCTTGCCGGCCTTGCCGTCGGCCGGGACCGGCCAGGTGAACTCGTTGAGAACCCGGAACCGGCCGCTGTCGAGCTGCTCACCGGGCGCATATTGCCGGTCCCGAATCGCGATCTGCACTTCCACGTAACCATCCGGGGCATTCGCAGAAGTCGTCGCCGGTTGAGACGGGGCGGCTCCCATCATCGCCAGCGGAATCGCCACGGCCGCAACCACGACGGCCGCGATGAGGACGCCCAGTCGCGTCAGGGCCCGGCGGTTGCGGCGGGGGTCGAGGATGGCGAGCAGTCGGCCTTCGAGTTTGCTCTTGCGGGCCATGGCGATCGAGCCTGCCCCTCGACAGACCCGGGACAAGCGCCCGGCCGGCATGCCGGTCTTCAGGTCCGAGGTTGCAGCGCTCCGCCGCGACAAGCCGCCGGCGATCTCCAGCAGGTGCTGGGCGTAGTCGCTGGGGCGGATGGTGAATTCCGAATTCCGAAGCTCGAATTCCGAATCAATTCCGAAACTCGAAGTCCCAAGTGACAAGGCCCCGGTCGGACATGGGCGGCTGGCTTCGAACTTCGAGTCTCGAGTTTGTTTCGACATTCGGATTTCGGTTTTCGAGTTTCCTGCGCAACAGGCCAGCACCAGGTCGTCGCACGCGGCCTCGGACTCGCGCTGCATCAGCCGGAAGGCGATCCAGCACAGCGGGTTGAGCCAGTAGACGGCGCACGCCACGTGCGCGACGAGCTTGGCGAGGCAGTCCCGGCGGCGGAC
>CAZADC010000011.1:7007-22834 GCA_964483755.1 uncultured Planctomycetaceae bacterium
GTGGGCCAGCTCGTGCAGGAGGACGACCCATCGCCGCTCGGCCGACCAGTCCGACGCCCCGGCCGGGAGGAGCAGCTTCGCCCGCAACACGCCCCAGACCAGCGGCATGGGCTCGTCGTCGCTCTGGAGCAGTGTGATTGGCCTGCGCAAGCCGATGGCCTGGGCGGCGCGCCGCGCCAGCGAGGCCCATGTTCCGGCTTCCACCCGATCCGCGCGGCGAGCGAGTCGCCACAGACTGATCCGCCCGAGGACGAGCGGCAGGAGGCACACGGCCGCTCCCGCCAGCCAGATCGCCCCGGCGAGCGGGACAGCCCACGAACGCCGCATGTCGGCCGGGCCGGTGGGCCCGGCGGCGACGGCCGCGTCGGGTTCGATCAGCTCGGGCGTCGTCCCGGCGTCCGTCCCGGGCGAGCCGTCGGGGAACGGGTACGGCGCGCCGACGGGCGGCGCGGGAACCGTCGTCTCGATCGGCGCCGGCGCGGGCGAGTCCGTCCGGCTGAGCGGACCGCCCGACGCCTCCATCGTCACGTCCGGCCGGTCGGGTCGATCGTCCGTCGGCCCGGACAGCTCCAGCCGGACCCATTCGGGCAGTACCTGCCAGCCCGGCAGCGCCGCCGAGGCGATCGGCAGGGCGATCAATGCCGCCAGCGCCAGCAGCCAGACCGTCTGCCTCGCGGCCGCCGACGCCTTTCGCATCGCCAGCACCACTGCGCCCGCGACGCCCAGCAGCATCGCGCCCTTGACGGCCGCGTCGAGCAGGACGGCCAACCATGCTTCACCGAAGCCGCCAAGCCCCGAGGCGCCCGACGCCAGCCATTCCCACGTTCCCGCGTGTATGTTCATCGTTACCTCCCCTTCGTGCGGGCCTTGCGGATCAGCTCCGCCAGCCGTTCGAGCTCCTCGTCGGACAGCTCGGTGTCCTGCTGCGCCAGGTGTGCGGCGACGGCGTGGCGGAGCGAGCCGCCGAAGAACGTATCCACCACCCGCCGCATGGCCGGCGGCCCGGCCTTGGATCGCGGAACGGTCGGCCGGTAGACGTACTCGCGTCCCCGCTGGTAGTGCCTCACGTGTCCCTTCTCCTCGAGGATGCTCATCAGCCGGCCCATCGCCCCGCGAGCGGGGGGGACGAGAATCTCGGCCAGGACGTCCGAGACGGACGCCTCGCCGTGGGCGTAGACGATGTCCATGATCTGCCGCTCGCGACGGCTGAGCTGCGATTGAAGGTCCATGGGGTTTCCTTTCCCGCTGGCGACGCTGACGAATCCACCGCCCGGCTGCACTCCCGATTGGACGCCGGGCCGGGACCGGCGGTTCCGTTCTCGACTAAATTGTTATGCGCGTCATCGGCCGGAGTCAACAGGAAGGAATAACTTTTTATGGGATCCGCTCGGGCGATTCCCGGGAGTCTCACTGCGGGATGCCTTGTCGCGAACGGGGGATCGCCGGTGGCGGCGGAACGGCAGTCTGCCGGCGAGCGGCATTGCCCGCAAGGGCAGGCCGATCAGACGCCGCGGAAGGTCGGCGGGGAGGTGTGGACTTCGTCGAAGCCCTCGGCGGCGTCGGGGCGGTCGGTCGTCATGACGAGCTTGAAGTTGACGGCCGGGATCTCCCGCAGCAGGGCGCCCAGGAGATCGTCGTCGACGGGCTCGCCGTGATTCCAGACCAGGTGGACGGTGCGGCGGGCGGCCGCCTGGCGCTGTCGTCGCCGCTTCATCCGGTCGACCATGTCGGCGAGCACTTTGCGTCCCAGGTCGGCGCCGATGACGACGGCGTTGTTCCGGGCGAACCAGGCGGACTCGAAGAGCATCTCATGGCTGTAGGGGGGCTGGTCGGGACGGAAGGTGAGCGTCTCGACCGGCCAGAGCCCGCCGGGCAGGCGGGAGGGGAAGCGACCGGCCAGCGGCTCGTCCGGGCCGAAGTAGACGAACGTCTCTCCCTTGCGGACGACCCGCCGCAGCAGCTCGGCGAGGGTTTCGGTGCTGCCGGTGGGCACGGCGACGGCGCGGGTTTTGCGGAAGTGCGAGTCGACCGCGCGTCCGCCGATGGGCACCGGCAGGAGCGTGTCGAACGTCCTGTTGAACCGCAGCAGGTAGTCGAGGACGAGCAGGGCGATCGCGGCGATGAGCGTCCAGCGGGCGGCGAAGAGGTTCATGCGGTCGTAGCGATCGGCCCGGACCACGTCGGGCAGGGGGAGCGTGCGGGCCTCCGTTATGGTGTCCGAGACGCCGATGTCCGTCGGCCGGGTCGCTGTCCGTGCGGGGTCGCGCCGCTGCTTGCCGCGCTGGCGGTAGAGATAGGCCGGGCGGGTGTCGACCTGCGTGGTCGCCTCGGTGAGCTCTTCGCGCTTCTCATCGTCCTCGACGCCGGCGAGATCCAGCGCGTCGGTCGGGTCGTCCTCGGCGAAGCGGATGCCGGTCGCCTGACGTCGCCGCTGCTCGAGCAGCTCCCGTCGCCGCTGGGCCTGCTTTTCCTGCATCCGGCGGATCTCCTCGCTGCGGTCGACCTGGATGTCGCTGACGGCGGCGGAGTTGAGCCTGGCCAGGGCCAGGGCGACGACGGCGCAGCCGATCGCTGCCAGATACATGCGGGTGCGCCACCGGTGGCGGCAGAAGGCGGCAAGCAGCGCCACGGCCGCCAGCCAGAACACGATGGACGTGACGCCCACGAAGCCGAAGTACGTCCACAGCCCGTGCTGCGGAAGGACCGGGTGGGCGAGGATGTGCGGGGCGTGGATCACTTGCGGTATTTGCGGGTCTCTTCGAGGTAGTGCGTGAAGGCGTAGTAGACGATGTTGATTCCGACCTGGACGGCCTGGCGCGCGAGGCGCCGATCCATGCCGGAGTGTCCGGGCTTCCACGTGTCGTTGAGGTCGCCGGGGTGATAGAAGACGACCCAGCGTCCCTTGACCTTGACGCCGAGAGCGTCGTACCCGCCGTGGTGCCACAGGGGCGGCGCGCCGTTGGGGAAGGCGTAGGGCATCTGGAAGATGGGGTCGTCGTCGCTGATGGTCAGCAGCGGCTCGCCGGGCAGGAGCGTCCTGAGGAAGCTGCGGAATTCGCGGTTCCAGTGGGCGCTTCCGGCGTCGGCGAAGATCATCCCGCCCTCGGCGAGGTACTGGCGCAGGACGTTGATGTCCGAGCCGGAGACGCGGATGTGCCCCTCACCGGTCATGTAGACGAACGGCGGGGCGAAGCCCTTGTCGTACTTGGCGAGCAGGCGGATCGGGTGGTATTCGCCCCGGACGGCCGTGGGGAGCCCGGTGAGCTTCTTGAACTCCGCGAGGAAGAATCGGTCCGCCTCGGGGTGCCCGTCCTTCCAGCCCGGGCTGTTGTACTCCAGGCGGATGAACCGCACGCGGCCTTTCTCCATGCCCTCCGGCCAGCCGCCCTGCTTGCCCCCGCCCGTGCCGATCTTCCCGGCGACGGCGTTGGGGTCGGCGGTGTAGGTGAGCTCGGTGAGCTCCTCGACCTGCTTGAGAATCTCGCTCTCGTCGAGGTCGGGGACGTTGAAGTAGATTGCCGAGTTGGGGCGGAGGATGAGCTTTTTCTTCTTCTTGGGCTTCGGCTGGACGACCTGCACCATCATGACCGCCGGCGTGCCGCTGCCGAAGGGGACCATGTAGTTCTCGACGCACCCGACAAGGTCGAGCAGCCAGGGCAGCACGAGGATGACGAACACGTGCGTTCCGAAGCTGCTCAGCATGCTCTTGCGGTGGCGGGGGTCGCGCCCGTGCGTGCGGACGTTCTCGACGATCCGGTCGCCGGTCCTCGGCTCGGGAATCTCCCGCCGCTCGTAGAAGCCGACGACGCGCCGCCGCAGGCTCGCCACATGCGTGACGGCGAGGGCGGCGACGCCGATCACCGCCGGCCAGCACAGCCGCCATCGCCATACGAATTGGTCCATCACGTCCGGGACGAATCCGTCGATCCTGACCTCGTACGTGGCGGTCAGCCCGGTGACGCGGAGCACCACGTACACGTAGAACAGCGCGACGCCATAGGCGACAAGGAAGGTGCGGCGGGTCGTGCGGAGCGCCCACCCCCGGCGGATCGTCGCCGCCGCCGCTCCGGCCGCCAGAGCGGCCGCGGCGATCCAGAACGCCCAGGCCGTCGCGCCGATCAGCCCCTCGACGCCCTGGTCGCGAATGGCGTGGACGAGCCCGGTGTGCGGGCCGACGAGCTCGGCGTAGAGTCCCGGGCCCAGCGCGGCCGCCAGGGCGCAGAGGACCGCCAGCACGGCCGGGACCGCCGCCACGCGGATGCGCATCGGGATGTACTCGATCCAGTCGGTCCGCATCAGGTGATCAGTTGGTCTCGTCCAGGTTCAGCAACGGGGCGTCGGGAATCTCGTCCTCCTCGGCCGTGTCGGTCACGGACTTGTAGACGTCCGACTCCATCTGCGCGGTGGTGGGCTGCCCGCCGGAGACCACGTCGGACGAGGCGCCGGTGGTCGGCTGCGCCCCGGCGGCGGGTTGCGTTTCGGTGGGACCGGCGTCGTCTTCGTCGTCCTGCTGTGCGGCGAGCGCCTTGCGGGCCGCGGCGCCCTCCGGGTCGATCCACGTGTCGCGGACGTAGGTGATCGACGTCAGCAGGAGGACGACCACGTGGGCCGCCAGGGCGATGAGGACGTAGCGCGTGACGCGGCTGCGGGAGAAGCCCGTGACGAGCTCGTCGGGGTTGAGCTCCTCGATGCTCTGCCTCTCGCTCGGGGGGGGAGTGTCGGGGTCAGCCATGTTCGCCTCTCGTGTGCTGGAGGTCTGTCCGGGTCACTGCTGCGCGCCCTGCTCGGTGCCGATGGCGGCGATCAGCCCGCCGGAGCGGGCGATGGCGTCGATCACCGGCTCGAAGATCCGCTTGTCCACGTCCTTGTCGCAGCGGAACAGCACGGTGCGTTCCTTGACCGGCGCGTCCTGGCGGATGCGTCCGCTGAGCATCGACTCGATCGCGTCGGCGTCTTCCACGCGCTGCCCCTGGAAGTAGATGACGCCCTCCTCGTCGATGTTGACGCGGAGCGGGCCGCGCTGCTGCTCGGCGAGGTCGGTGTCGGTCGGCAGCGTCAGGCGGATCTCGTCTTCCTTCAGGTTGCTGCACAGGATGAAGAAGATGATCAGCAGGAACGCGATGTCGCCGATGCTCGCGACGGGGACGCTGATCGGATTCCGTTTCCGCCGGCGTCTCATGACTCGCCCTCCGACAGCTCGCGGACGATCGCCACCACCCCGCCGGCATCGTTGATGCTCGACATCACCTGGAAGTAGTTCTGCCAGTCGACCGCGCCGCTGGCTTCCAGGAGGATCACGCGGTCCTGGGGGTCCGCCTTGTCGGCCAGTTCCATCTCGGCGAGCCGCGCCTTGAGCTGGGCGATGTCGACGGGCTTGTCGTTCAGCAGGATGTTGCGGTCCTTGAGGTTGACGGTGGTCGTCTTCTCGGCGGGCTGCTCGGACTTCTCGCCCGCGGGCAGGTCGCTGGTGAAGCCCGTCTGCTTCTGGAGCGTGGTCGCCAGGATGAAGAAGATGATCAGCAGGAACGCGATGTCCGAGAACGAGGAGACGGGGACCTCCTCGCCGTCGCTGCGCCTCCGGGATTTGCGCGTTCGTCGGATCATCGGGTCGTCGGGGCGCGGCGTCGGTTACTCGGAATTCCCGCCCGCGGCGGAGGTGGTCACGAAGTCGAGCAGCTCGGAGCTGGCCTCTTCGATCTCCAGCTCGACGCGGTCGGACATTCCGCTGAAGATGTGGTACGGGATGACGGCCCCCAGGGCGATCAGCAGGCCCGTCGCGGTCGTGATCAGCGCCTCGGAGATTCCGCCCGCCACGCCGGCGGCGTCGGCGCCCATCTCCCGCATCGCCGCGAACGAGCCGATCATGCCCGTGACCGTTCCGGTCATGCCGAGCAGCGGCGCGGCGTTGCCCACGGTGGACAGCACGCTGAAGCGCTTCTCGACGGCGCTCATGGCGTGCTGGGAGTAGTCCTCCATCGCCTTCTCGACGACGGTCGTGATCGACTCGACGCGGTTCTTGATGTCCTTGTGCTTGGCGTAGGACTGGATGCCCGCCAGCAGCACGGCCGAGACGGGCCCCGGCGTGTTCGCGCAGACCAGCGCGGCGTCATCGACGCGTCCCTCGTGGAGCAGGTCGAGCACCTTCGCCCGCAGGCTGCGGGTGTCCACCTTGCTGTTGGCGTGGAAGGCCCACGCCCGGTCGATGATCGCCGCCAGCGCGACCACGCTGCAGGCGACCAGCGGGATCATCAGCCAGCTTCCCTTGAGAATGTATTCAAGCACGATGCGTCTCCTCGGCGTAGATCTGTGCCAGCATCCGGTATCCGTCGGCGGGGGCGACCTTGAGCGTCGCGGCGGTCGGCTCGGCCGGGGCGAGATCCAGCTCGCCCGTCACGTGATTGTAAAGGCTTTCCCGAAGCTCGGCGAAGGGGACGTCCTCGACGTACGGGCGGCGTCCCGACGCCAGCAGCAGCAGGCTCCGACGCAGACATACCGCCCAGACGCGGGCGGGTCCCCGCCAGAGGCCCGTGTCGATGCGGCTGCACGTCTTCACCACCCGCAGCGCGTCGCCGGACCGGGCGTACGGCTCGACCGGGGCGCGCAGCGCCGCCGGCAGGCGCGCCAGCAGCTCCTCCGGCGACGCCTCCGGCGCGGTCAGCGGCGGAGGCAGGCCGTCGGGCGGGGCGGTTGTCCTCGGTCGCGCCGTCATCCGCCGATCACTGCCTCTCGCCGGCCTTGGCGACCTTCTCGTCCATCAGGCGACCTCGCGAGTACTTGGCCCACTTGCTCTCCGGGTAGTCCCAGGTGCATTTCTTGTACATCTGGTACGCTTCGCCCATGTCGCCCATCTTGTAGTAGCATTCGCCGCACCAGAACATGCTCTCGGCGACCAGGTCGTTCTCGGCTTCGGGGTCGGCGATGACGGACTCGAAGACCTCGATCGCGTCGTCGAATTCCTCGGCCTGCATGTAGCACTGTGCGGAGAGGACGGTCGTCTTGCCGGCCAGCTTGTGCTGCGGGAAGCGCGGCGCCAGGCGCCCGAACACCTGGGCGGCCGTCCTGTACATCTCTCGCCCCTGGACGAGGATCTTCTCCTTCTCGACCGGGTCGGTCTCCTTTTCGGCGGCCTCGTCGAAGCCCTGGCCTTTCCCGAGGAAGTACCGCCCGAGCTGGGCGATCGTCTCGGCGACCAGCTCGTTGTCCGGATAGCGGTAGGAGAGCTTGACGTACTCCTCGCAGGCCTGGTCGATCTTGCCCATCTTCTCGAAGACCTGGGCCTTCTTGTACTGGGACTTCGGGGCGTACGCGCTGTCGGGGTAGGTCGCGACGAGGTCGCTGAACCGTGCGGCGGCCTCCATGAAGTGTCGCTTGCGGTCCTCTTCGTTCCTGGCGTCGTTGGCGAACTCGTAGGAGAGGTTCGCCAGCAGGTACTCCGCCTGGGCGCGGTGCTCGGTGTTGGGGTAATCGCGGATCGCCTCCTCCAGCAGCTTCTTGCCCTGGGCGATCTCACGCCGCGCCAGCGACTCCTGGTTCAGCTCGCGGTGCCGCTTGGCGAGCTCGAAGTACGCCTCGGCGATCGTGAACTGCGTCTGGACGGCGATCTCGGGGTCCTTGAAGCGCTTGGTGAACGGCAGGATGTTCCCGTCGGCGCCCTTGTGGACGGCGAGAGTCCGTTCGACCGGCTCGCGCTGCGGGGCGGCGTAGGCGGCCGTCACGGCGTCGCCGTAGTCCACGGCGAGGGTGCGGCTTTGCTGGAGCATCTCCTCGTCGCCCTTGTAGGCGAGGCGAACCGGGCCCTTGAAGACGCCGGAGTGCCCGAAGGTCTCGGTCAGCTCCAGCTCCTTCTCGACGCCCGATTCCGTCGCCAGCCCGACGGTCAGCGTGTCCTTCTCGTCGGTCAGGTCGCGCGTCCGGTGGATCACGCGGAGGAACGCCTCCTCGCCGACGTGCAGCGCGTCGATCGTCTTCTGGTAGCGCCGTTCCATGACGTCGAAGAACACGTCGCTGTCCACGCGGGCGGTGCGGACGGCCCAGTGGGTGCGGTTCTCCGGATCGGTGTATTTGAAGCCGACGTAAATCGTGTCGCCGCCGCGGATGCTGAGCGTCGGTCCGTCCTCGCCGCGGCGCCGGTCGTACTCCTCGTTGACGAGCGTCGTCTCCGGCACGCTTCCCAGCTCGGCCGGGATGCGGAACGTGAACCGTCCGTCATCGAGCGGCTCGGAGGCGTACCTGTCGCCGCGGACGACGACCTGCCTGTACCCGGCGGGCGGGCTGAGCCGGTCGGCCGCGGACGGCGCGGCGCGGAGCTTCAGCGTGCCGGGCACGTTCACGTCGAATTCGTCGTCGGCGAGCTCCGCGCCTGCCTTCTCCCGCCCGGACGAGGTCTGCACGTACAGCTCGGCCGTACTGACCGGGGACTGCGCGATCGTCGGCCAGAGCACCTCCACCAGCATCGGGCAGCCGATCAGCATCGTCGCCGGCTCCTCGTCATCGACGCTCTCGGGTCGGGTGGCGACCAGCGAGCGCCGCACGGGGACGTAGTCCTCGATGTGGCGGACGGACTCGGCGGCCTCGGCGGCGGCGGCGACCTGCTCGGGCGGAAGCTCGTGCGACTCCACGTCGTAGACCCGCAGCTCGGGCTGCTGGTACCACACCTGCTCGACGTGGGCGGTTCTCGCCCAGGGCACGCCGGGGTCGGTGTTCTCGGCATCCATGTAGCTGAGCAGGATGTCCTCGCCTTCGCGGACGGGTATCTCGGTCGGGCGCTGTGATTCGCCACGGATGGGCTGCAGGCGGGCGAGGAAGACCCCCGAGTGCGCCTCGGTCTCCATGGCGCGAATCTCCCGCGGCGCGGTGTCGTAGGTCTGCACGGTGAAGGTCAGCTCATCGTGCTCGTCGGAGACGTCGAGGTCGGGATCGTTGATGAGGACGTTGATGGTGTCGCCCGGCTTGAAGCGCCGCATCGGGATGTACTCGGGGATGCGGACGCCGTCGCGCCCCAGCTCGTATTGGACGAACGTGGCGTTGATCTCGGCGTTGTGGAACGTCGCGGTCATGAACGCCTCGTGCGACCGCTTGTTCTGGGAGATGACGCTCGGATCCTCGTACGCGATGGTCAGCCGGTCGCCGGGGACCACCTCCAGCGTCTGGTTCTGACGCAGGCGCAGGAAGTTCTGCTCGGTGGGCAGGACCTTCTCCCCGTGCGCGTCGGTCAGGCGGATCGAGTTGATCGCCGGGGCGTCGGTTTCGAAGTCGACCATCACGAGGCGGATCACCCGCGCCCGCAGACGCTCGGGGAATGCGACGGTGAAGGTCGTCTCGTCCTCGTCGGCGTCCACCTCGGCCGGGGGAGTGAGAATCGCCTCGCGGATCTCCGGGTGTTTCCCGACGTCGAACATCTCCGGCGGACAGGGCTGGGTGTACGGCGGCTCGTCGGCGTCGGTCATCAGCTCGAACTGCGGCGTCCCGTTGCGCCGCTGGGAGCTGAGGTACACGTCGACGGTGTGGACGCCCTTGGCCAGCGATCGCTTGATCGTGTAGGGATCCTCGCCCGCCTCGCCGTCGACGGAAAGGACGTATTTCACGTTGTCCAGCTTGCCGTGGTGGTCGATCATGAACGTCCGGACCTGCCGGCGGTCGAGGTAGAACGCCCCGCGGAAGTGCGCGATGTACCAGCTGTCCTTTCCGTCCCACTGAAGGCCGATCTCGCCGGCCTTGCCGGCCGGGTTGTTGTTCCAGTTGGCGGCGATGGTTTCCGGATAGGTCACGACGCGGGGGGCGTTCCTGCCGAGGTAGCCGCTGTCCAGGTAGGAGCGGAACTCGGTGATATTGGCCGGCGGACGGGTGGCGCCCGCGTACCGGATGATCTCCATCATCAGTCGTCCGTCCCATGGCTTGTGGGCCTTCGGCCAGCGACCGACGGTGTCGAAGTCCCGCCCGTTGAGGGACGTGCGGACGATGAAGTCCTTGATGCCGCGTCCGGGCACGCCCGACTCGATGACCATCTCGCCGAGGGCGACGTTGTCGTTCAGGTCGACGGTGAACGTCTTCGGGCGGACGCCGTCGGGCAGGGCGATCCACGCGCCGTGATCGCCGGCGGAGATGGCGAAGTTCGGCTCGACGCCTTCCTTGGAGTCGCCGGCGTAGGCGACCGCCTGCCCGGAGCTGGTGGGCACGGCGCCCTCGAAGACGCCGGAGTGGGTCTCGGTTTCGGTGAGGGTGAACGCGCCGATCCGGTCGCCCGACGCGGCCGTCACACTGATCGACAGCGCGTCCTTGTCCGGCGTGGTCGCGCGATCCGGGTCGATGACGCGGATGTTGATCGGGTTGCCGGGCTTGACCTGGTCGTCGTTGCGGACGGTGCTCAGGGCGGCCTCCTTGATCTTGACGTCCGATTCCATCTTCAGGCGCTGGCGGATCATCCGCTCCATCGCCCGCAGCTCGCGCTCTTCTTTGGAGAGGATCCTGCCGGAGCTGGCCAGCAGTTCGGCGTCGGTAACGACGCGGAGCGTCTCGGGCGCGTCCATCTGGATCTTGTTGCTCTTGCGGAAGGCGGGGGAGAAGTCGTAGTGGACCTCGTCGCCGCCGAGTACCTGCAGGACGTGGTCGCCCTTCTTGAGCGGCGCCATCTCGGTGGGGACCTGCCCCTCGAACTTCGTCTTGGAGTCGCCGAACGGCAGGAGGCTGAACAGCTCCTCGTCGCCCGACGCCGTCCAGGCGCGGATCTCGATGTCCGACGACTTGCCGACCACCGACAGGTTGCGGTCCTCCAGGTGCACCTTCAGCGGCTTGCCCGGAACGATGAACCGCTGGCTGGTCGCCAGCCCGATCCGCAGCTCGGTCGCCTCCATGAGCTTCTTGACCTTGAGGAAGACCTTGCCCTGGAGGATGCGCGCGTCGGCGTGGTCCGCCGAACGGGTGAACACCTGCGCCAGCGCCTCCTGCGTCGGTCCGTACTCCTCCCGGTCGAAGTGGACCCGGGCGAGCTGGTAGTATGCTTCGGTCTGGAGGTACTTGTCGTCGCGGCGGGTGAGCTTCTCCAGCCGGTCGATCGCCTGGTCGTAGTTGTTGGTGAGCCGGTCCACCTCGGCGATGCGCAGCCCCGCGTCGGCCTGGGCGCGGGTGGCGTCGAACTCCTTCGCCGAGGCGATCCGCTCGTACTGCGCCTTGGCGCGGGGGAACTCCTCCCGCGCGAAGGAGATGTCCGCGTAGCTCAGCAGCAGGCGGGCGCGCAGCTCCGGATCGAAGCCCTCCGGCATCGAGTCGACCCACTGCATCATGTCGCGGGCGAGCGACTCGGCCGCGTCGAAGCTGTTCGACTCGATGTTCTTGTCGATCAGCCAGAGGATGAACGTCGGGTCCAGGTCGCGCATGATGCGGGCGACCAGGGCGCGGTTGGCGAGGTACTGCTCCCAGGCGGTCTGCGGCTTGCCGGTCAGGTAGGCGGCCTGGGCGGCGAAGGCCGGGTACCGCGGGTCGCTGCGATCCACGGTGATCACCCCGCCGACGTTGACCAGCGACTTGCTGCGGATCAGCATCAGGCTCGTCCGCGCGTCGGAGGGCAGGGCGGCCGCCACGACCTCCAGACCCGCCGAGCTGAACGACGTCGCCAGGTCGTACTGCTCGTCGTCCATCAGCTTCCGCCCGAAGGCGATCATCCGGCGATAGAGCTCTCCGTCTTCGCAGTCGCGGGCGACCTTCCAGAAATGCGGCGCCAGCCCGTAGAGCTGCTCGCGCAGGCGCTGAGCCCGCAGGCGAAGCGCCTCGGCGTCGCGTCCGCGGGCCGGCGGGTCCATCGCATCGAGCAGCAGGCGCACCACGTGCTCGACGCCCCAGCCGGCAGGCCACGTCGTGGGAGCGGTCTCGGGGAACATCCCGACCAGGACCTTGATCTCCTCGTCGGTGAGCTGGTCGGCCTTCTCGAACTTGCTCAGCTCGTTCAGGCGCGGGGGACCGGCGCGGGCCGGGCTCGCTGCGGCGCGGGCCAGATACGTCTTCAGCCGCGAGAAGCACTCCTTGCGCGCCTCGGGGGTCTCGACGCTCGCGCGGCGGGCGAAGTAGTCCCGCCCCATCGCGTAGCTGTCGAAGCGCGTCTTGCCGTAGAGCGATTCGACCTTCGCCATCATCGCGTCGGCGACCTTCTCGTCGGCGGACGTGGCGCGTCCCTGCCAGTCCCAGAACTCGTGCGGACGGTAGACCGGCGCCTTCTGATCGTCCGCGTACCCGAACGGGAGGCGGTCGAAGCCGGCGATGATCTTCGCGGCCGCGTTGCGCACGACCCGTTTCGGGTCGCTGCCGCCCTCGTTCCAGTAGTAACGGTCGAGGTACCGGGTCTTCTCGGCCTCCTTGACGAGCATCTCGTCGAACGCCGAGCCGAGAGGGTACTTCTCCTCGAGCGGCTGAAACTCGCGCCGGAGGATGTACATGTAGCTGGCGGCGGCGGGGGGAATTCCGTCGACGGGACGATAGCCGGTCTTGAGGAGAATCTCCGAGTCGATGAGCTTCGACATGACGTCGAGGCTCATGCCGTGGTCGTTCCATCCGTGCCCGCCGCGGGTCCGGCGGTACATGTCGAACAGCCAGCCCCAGAGCTGGCCCTTATCGATCTGGGCGATCAGGGCGTCGCCGAAGATGCGGTTGGCCTGCTTGGCGCGGTCCTTCGTGTTGCCGGGGATTCGCGACCAGCTCTGCTGGTACCAGTCGTCGCGGTCGCTGACACGCCCGACGGCGGCCTGAATGCGCCAGTCGGTCCACGGGTTGCCGCCGGGGCGCCAGGACTTGACCTGGTCGGCGACGACCTCCATCTGGAAATCCCAGGTGGAGAAGGGCTTTTCGCGCGGGGTCATGATCCAGTGCATCGTCGCCCAGCCGAACGGCTGGCGGCCGGACTCGAAGTCGCGGACCTGCTTGTAGATGTTCCGCGCCGCGTCGAGGAAGGGCTTCTCCTTGCCCTCGCGCAGTGCGACGACGGCCAGGGCGAGCTGCTTGCTCAGGGCGTCAGGCGCCTTGTTCGGGTCGCCGGTCTTGGGGTCCATCGCGCGCTGGAACGCCTTTTCGAGGGGCGTGAACTGCTCGGCGATCTTCTCCGAGGCCTGGAGGGCTTCGGCGGCCTGTTTCTGCGCCCCCTGGCGTTCCTTGAGCTGCTCCGCGAGCTGCTTGGCCTGCGCCTGCAGCGAGGTGATCTGCTCGGCGAGCTTCTTGGCCGCGTCGCCCTCGGCCTTGGCCTTTGCCTGCTGGGCCTTGGCGACGGCTGCCTTGTTGTCCTCGATCGCCTTGGTGGTCTCCTCGACGGCCTGGACGGCTGCGTCGCGGGCCTTGGTCCGCTCGGCGAGGGTCTGACGGGTGGACTCGGCCCACTTCTTAAACTGTCCGTAGGCTCCGCCGAACACCTGCTTGCGCTGCTCGGCGGTGTACGGGACCCAGTCGAGCGCCGACAGCACGCCGGTGATGTACGTCTTGTCGCCGTCGTCCTTGCCGCCGTGCGTCCAGGCGGTGTGGACGTAGTCGGCCGCCGCGTCGGCGTCGAACAGGGCGATGGGGGTCTTGACGACATAGCTCGCGCCGAAGTGGTTGATCACCTTCGGCCAGTAGTCGGCGGGCAGGGCGTTCTTCTCGTCGCGGGGGTAGTTCTGGAAGGTCGGCCACATGCGCTCGCGCAGAAGGCGGTAGGGGCTGGTGAAGCCCAGGTACCAGCTTTCCTGCTTGACGAGGTGGTCGACGGCGCGGGTGAGGTCGTCGCCCCCGGCGGCCATCGAGTTGACGACGGCGGCGGTGGAGGAGGGCACGCCCTTCAGGAATCGCGCCTCGCGCTTGTAGAGGCCCGGATCGGTCGTCGTTTCGACGAATCGGATGTGGCGGGTGATCTCGGCGTTCTCGAAGAACTCCGGCACGCGGGCCGCCAGCTCCGTCCATTGTTCGGCGGGCAGGGCGTGCTGGTACACCCAGTGATTGGCGTCGCCGTGCCAGCGGAGTACGTCGTCCCGCGCCTGGTTGTTCAGCTTGTTGAAGGCGTACATGAACAGCTCGCGCTTCGGCGCGCCCTGCTCGTTCCACTTGTGGACGTCGAAGTTCCCTCCGCCGAGAACGCGGAGAATTTCGGTCAGTGTGTCGGCCGTCGGCTCGGCGTCGAACCACGCCTTCGCTGCGGCGACGACCGGGTCCATGTCCTTGCCGAGCTGTTCGGCGTCCTTGCCCGCCGACGAGGCGTGGAAGCCGAGGTTCGCCACGTAGAACGTGTACCGCAGCGTGCGGTTGCGGCTCTCGCGGACCAGCGGAAGGAGCTTCTTGAGGTGCGGCAGGGCGGGATACTTCTTCGGCTCGGGCTCGCTGATCTCGTGCATCAGCCAGTCCATGTCGTCCCAGAAGTGCAGCCGCTCCTGCGGCAGAGGGTAGCGGGTCTTGAGTACCTCGACGAGCCACTCGGCCGCCGCGGCGTAGTCCTTCCGGCGCCGGGCCTCGCGAAGGAACCAGGAGTCGAACCGCCGCGCCGCGGGCGTCTTGCGGAACTTCGCGCCGTAGCTGCTCATGAACTGGTAGGCGCCGTCGGGGGAGCCGACGAAATCAACCAGGGCTGTGTAGAGCTTGGCGGCGGCGTCGGAGGCGTCGTCGTCGCCTCTGGCGGCCTCCAGGTACCCGCGGTAGCGCGAGACGGCGGCGGTGTAGTCGCCGGTGTCCATGGCGTTGGCGGCCGCGAGACGCAGCAGCTCCGGCGAGGGGTTGAAGTTTCGCGCCAGGTAGCTCTTGAGCGCGACGGACGCGGCGTAGGGGCGCCCGTACCTCCGCGCCATCTGCGCGAGCTTTCGCGCGTCGGCATCGGACGCGCCGGCCGGCGCCTCCTGCACCTTCCGGACGAGCTGCTGATAGGCTTCGAGCTGCTCGTCGGTGGGCGGCTGGGCCTGGGCGAGCGGCGTCGCCGCCAGGCCGGCGGCCAGGATCATGGCGAGAAGCGGGGCGATACGCGTATGCATGGGTTTCCTCGTCGTCTTGATTTGCAGGGCGCGGGAACGTTCTGAGCGGTTCACGGGGTCAACCTTGCCTGGACAGCTGCGCTTCGATCTGCGGGAGGACCTTCTTGGCCGTCTCGGCGTACTGGCTGGCCGGATACTCGAAGATCAGCTGCGAGCACTTGGCCTGGGCCTTCTCGTAGTCCCGCATGTAGTAGGAGACCAGGACCCACTTGAGCAGCATCCGGTCGAGGAACTCCGCGTCCGGATAGTCCTGGAAGACCTGATCGAGCATCGTGTCGGCCTGGGCGTAGTCCTTCGTGGCGATGTAGTAGTCCACGAGCTTGGCGAGCGACTCGCCGGCGAACTTGCTGTCGGGGTAGCGCTCGGCGCACTGCTTGTACTCGCGGATCGCCGCCTCGGAGAACTTGAACTTCTCGCCGTCCTTCCTGGCTTCCCGCCTGGCCTTCTCCTCGACGGCGCTGGCGATGGTGAACTGCGCCTGGGCCTTCACCTGCGACTTCTCCAGCCGCAGCACTTCGCGGCAGACGTTGACAGCCTGGTCGTAGTCCTCGTTGTCGAAGTGGATGCGGGCGATGCCGATCAGCGCCTCGTCGACGAACGGGGAGTTCGGGTAGAGCTGGCTGAACACCCGGCAGGTGGCGATCGCCTGCCCGTAGGCCTCCTGGACGATGAACAGCTCCCACTTGAGCTTGAACGCCTCCTCGCGGAGCGTCTCGGGGATGGGCGTTTCGGTGGCGATGATGTCGTTGACGAGGGCAAGCCCCTGCCCGCACTTGCCGCGGGCGCCGTCCATCAGGCCCATGCTCTTGAAGATGCGTCCGAGCTCGAGGTAGGCGGTCGCCTCGACGAGCCCCTTGCGGG
>CAZADC010000012.1:0-21742 GCA_964483755.1 uncultured Planctomycetaceae bacterium
AGTCCCGCACGTCGTGTCGCGAATGGACGCCCTGATTGGCCTGGGGCTTGTCTTCCCGGGGGTCCTGGCCTTGCTCGAGCCAGCCCGACCCGACGGCCGCCGACAGTGCAAGCCCTTCGTGTCGGCGGGACCGGGCGACTGCCCCGACCTCGTACCCGGCGAAGGTCTCGTGGGTGAGCATGAGCCCGGTCTGCTCGCCCACGACGGCCTCGGACACCTCGCGGTGATACGCCTTGCGGGCGAGGATCACGTCGCCGATGTGCGTCTCCTCGACGCCGCACCGCTCGACCATCCACAGCTCGTCCTTCTGGCCGCGACGGATCGCCTCGCCCACGTCGCCGCCCTGTCGGACGATCTGCTCAATTCGCTCCCGCGCCTCGTCGACGCGGATGCAGACGATCGCCAGGCCGACCCGTGTCCGCGATTCGGCCCGCGACGCCCGGAGCATCTCAAGCAGCTCGCCGATCGCCTCGTGGTTGGCGTGCGTCTGGCGGATCACCAGGTTCGTGCCCTGAACGCGGATCGTCCCGATCTCCCCCGCAGGCCGCCATGACGCCGGGTCGATCGTCTCCTCCAGCGTGTCCACCAGCGCGGCGGTGGCTTCCTCGATCCCGAACTCGGTCTGCTCGAACCCGTGCTCGATGCCGAACAGGCCACCTTCCTGCACATTGTCCGAAACGACCGGACCGATCTTTCGCGGCAGGAATACCGTGTGCCGCCACGGCACGGCCGGCGTTTCGTTGAACGCCAGGCGCGTGCGGCAGACCAGGTCCGCCACGGGGTAGATTCGCAGGACCGTCCGCATCGACAGCTCGTCCCGCGTGGACACGACCACGACGCCCTCGTCGACGGCGAAGTCCAGCGGCGTCACGCCCCCCGCGGCGCGAAGCGTGGCCCGGAGCACGCGCTCCACGGAGACGTTCCGCAGCTTCACGGTCACCGGCTCCGTCCGCTCGATCCCCGCGATCCTCAGCGCGGGCCAGTTGACTTGGAGGTTCAGCCCGGAGGTATCGCGAATGAAGGCGAACACCTCCCGAAGCTGGATCTCCTCGAAGTCCACGTCGTCCACGACCATCGCGAGCTTCTCGTGCGGGTCCGCGGGCGCCCCTGCGGCAGGGCGATCCGGCGCTTTCCGCCGTTCGGGCGGATCGGCTCGCCTCGCCTCCTGTCCTCGCGCCGCCGTCGCCGCGGCGCACAGCACGACCACCAGTGTGATCCATGCGATTCTCATGGTGCAGCCCCTTTCATTGCGGGTTCGCCGCCCGAAGGCGCCCGTCGCCCCGGTCGGCCTGTCTGTCCCTGCCGGCACGTCGTCCGGCGACGCGAGGAATGAGGGAGGGATGAGTCCCGCAGCCGCGCCGTCGACGGCCGGATTCGCGAACCGCCGCTCGCCCTCGATTATGACGCGCCGGGCAGCTTTGCGTCAGTCAATTCTTCGCCATTTCTTCCATCGGCCGGACAGCGGCGTCGGCTTCCCCGCGCACGGGACCGGCGTTTACTTGAACCCGTCGACGCCCTTGACGGTGTATTTCTCGACGGCCTTGGCGAGGTCGACGCCGTTGATATTCGCCAGCGTGCACAGCCAGGCGAGCACGTCGGCGAATTCCTCTTCCTTGTTGTACTGGTCGTCGCCGGCCAGCGCGGAGGACAGCTCGCCGACCTCCTCGACGAACCACATGAAGGTGCCGGGCGTCCCGCGCCGGGAGTCCTGTTCGTAGTATTGTCGGCGGATGAAGTCCTGGAATTCCGTGATCGTCATGTCCGTCTCCGAAGGGCGGCGAGCGCATTGCATCATAAACACCGCGGCGAGCACAGCTAGAATTGCGTGATGAGCGAGACACGCCCGGCGACATCCGAACCGGCCGAGGAGTTCCAGGTCAGTCGAGTGGAGAAGCGCGCCGTCCCGACGTCGGGCGACCGTCTGCGCTTCGTGCTGGCGGGGGCGCGCATACGGCTGACAAAGCTCTGGACGACGGTCGTGGAATTCGCACGGTGGATCGAGCGCACCGGGCGGGACGTGCAGCCGGACGCCGACGCGCCGTCGCTGCGGATCCACGTCGAGCCGGACGGCGGCGCCGAGCTGATCGGCCCGCCCGAGGCGGGCGAATCGTTCCGGGCGGATGCATGGCGACCGCTGTGGCGGTTCCTGTCCTCGCTCGGCCTGTGTCGCATCGAGCTGGACCCCCGCCTGGAGTCGAACCAGGTGGTCGACGTGCTGGTGATGCTGTACGCCTGCCGTCGCGACCTCGCCGCCGGCCGGGCCGAAAGCCGACCGGCGCGGATGCTGCGCGGTGAGCGGGGACTGGTCCACGCCTGCGCCGAGACGCGAGTCGACGACGGACGGCTCACGGTGCGATACACCTACTGCACGACCCGCCTGAGCGGGCTGGTCGCGTGGTTCGAGCGCCGCCAGCGCCGCCTCCAGGACCACCGTGCGCTGTACCGGGCGGCGCCGCGCTACGCCCTGCTGTTCGCGGGCATCATCGTCGCGTCGTTCGTCATCTACTCCCTGTACGACAGTTTCTGGTTCCACGTGGTCGTCACGACGGTGGGGGCGGGAATTCTTTTCGGCCTGACGTACCTGTTCTTCCTGACCATCGGCGGGCTGGAGTACGACAACGAGGAGAAGAATCATCGACTGGAACGCGCATACGCGGAGGTGCAGCGATACACCGAGCGGGTGCGCCACGACCTGTCCCGGGCCCGCACCGTCCAGCAGCGCCTGCTGCCCGACTCCGGCGACATGCCCCGCACCGACCGGTTGGAGTGGGCGATGAGCTTCATCCCCGAGAGCGAGGTGGGCGGGGACTACTTCGACGTGTCCGAGCTGCCCGACGGGCGCGTCGCCGTCCTGTTCACCGACGTCAGCGGGCACGGCATGTCCGCGGCCCTCGTGACGGCGATCATCAAGACGGTGTTCACCCGCTACGCCTCCGAGGGCGGCGACGAGATCGGTTTCATGCGCGAGCTCAACCTGCGCCTGTGCGAGATGACGCCCGATGACAGCTTCGCCGCGGCCGTGCTGATGGTTCTGAATCCGTCAGACGGGCGGCTTGTCTACGTCAACTGCGGGCACAACCCCGAGCCGCTGCGGATCGCCGCCGGCTCGGGCGAGGTCGATACGCTCCGGGATTCCCGCGGGCGCCTGCTGGGCGTCCTGGACGAACTGGACGCGGACGCGTCGCACTACGCGCTGCGGGCGGGCGACACGCTCCTGCTCGTGACCGACGGGATCGTCGAGGCCGTCAACGGCGACCGCGCCCAGTACGGCAAGGAGCGCCTGGAGCAGTTCCTGGCGGCGTGTCCGGACCGTTCGCCGCAAAGGCTCGTCGAGGAGCTGGAAGAGGAGATGCGCAGCTTCATCGGCGGCGCCCGTCAGACCGACGACCGGACGATGCTCGCCGTTCGTCTTCGCCCCGATGCGGCGTAAGGCGCAGCGGCGCCCGATACCATGCCCGAGTGGATTCGACAACAGGGATGGCTCCTGCCGGCGATCCTGGGCGGGTGGTTCGTGCTGCTGTTCGCGGCCGAACGCTTGTCGCCCCTGCGCCGCCGCGTGCGCCCGTTCCGACGACGGCTGTGGGTCAACGGGGCGTTGAGCGTCCTGGCGTTCGTCGCGGGCGCAGGGATCGTGCAGCCCGTCGCCGCGTGGATTCTCACCCGCCAGGCAGACGTTCCTTTCGGGCTGCTGCGGTGGACGCACCTGCCGGTATGGCTCGAATTCGCGGCCGCACTGCTCCTGATGGACCTGAGCTTCTACTACTGGCACCGGCTGAACCACGGCGTCGGCTGGCTGTGGCGGTTCCACAACGTCCATCACGTGGACGGCGACCTGGACGTGACGACCAGTTTCCGGTTTCACGCGGTCGAGATCGCGTACTCCTCGGGCTTCCGGGCGGTGCAGGTCGGGCTGATCGGGCTCAGCCCGCCGGCGTTCTTCACCTACGAAATCCTTTTCCAGGCGGGGACCATGTTCCACCACAGCAATCTCCGCCTGCCGATCCGCGTCGAGCGGGCGCTCAACCGCGTGCTCGTGACGCCGCGGATGCACGGCGTGCACCACTCGACGGTCCGTGAGGAGACGAACTCGAACTACGGCACCTGCCTCCGCCTGTGGGACCGGCTGCACCGCACACTCCGCGTGGACGTGCCGCAGGAGGACGTCGAGATCGGCGTGCCGGGGTGCCCGCAGGATCGTCCGGAAAAGGTGCGCCCGCTGCTGGCGATGCCCTTCCGGCGGCAGCGGGACTACTGGACGCGCCCGGACGGGCGCCGCCCCTCGCGCCCCGCGCCGGACTCGCAGCGCGAGCGGTCCGTCATGCGGGCCTGAGCTGCCGGGCGGGGCGGATCGTCACTGCGCGGACGCGGCGGGGAATTCCCGGGACACCCAGGCGGCGAGATCGGTCATGCCCGCAAGCATCACGGCGCCTTCGGTCGATTGCAGCGGTTCGGCCTCCCGGCCGCCGATGATCATGGAGCCGCCGCGCGACGCCACCCCTGCGGCGACGCGATCGACCGACTCGCCCGCTGCGCGGGCGCCGGCCGCAGTCGAAACGGACAGCCAGACCACGTCGGCCTGGGTCTCGTCGGCGGCGCGGGCGAGCACCTCCGGGGGGGTCTGCGGTCCCAGGTCGGTCGCCCGCAGACCCGCGTCGCCCAGCACGCAGGCGACCATGGCGGTCGGGAGCAGGTAAGGGTCGCCCGTGGGCGCCCCCCCGACGGCGACGGGTGCCGACGCAGAGGGTGCGTCGATCACATCTCCAAGTCCTCGCACGGCCTGCAGGCAGAGCACCGTCGCCCGATGCTCGACGAACACCCCATGCTCGCGATTCTCGATCCACAGCTCGCCGACGGCGTGCATCGCGGGCGCCATCACATCGTCGAATATCCACGCCAGCGGCTTGGCGGCGAGATACGGAGCGTGGACCAGCCCCGCGGCGGTGGCGGCGTCCCCGGCCGCCAGGGCGGCGAACAGGGCATCCGCGAGCTGCTCCGCGTCCTCGGACGAGGCGTCGACCCGGTCGAGTCCCGGCAAGCCCAGCAGATCGGGACGTACGACCGGCAGCCCGCGCCGGCGCACAAACGCGACGGCGGCCCGACGCGGGATACGACGGTGCCCGCCGGCGGTGCGGGCGGCGGCGATCTCGCCGTCGTCCACCCACCGCTTGACCGACGACTCGCTGACGCCAATCACTTCCGCGAACTGTCGGGGGGACAGGGCTTCTTCCATATCGCACCATTATTCGTCCCTTGCAGACCGAAATCAAAAGGACGAGAACGTTTTGAACGAAATATCTTCGGTTTTCCTGCAATCGGAACTGCTGATTCGATCCGGTCTTACGGCCGGACGCAGGGCGCGCGGCAGCCACGGGGTTTGATATCCCCGCAATGCGACGCTAGAAAGAGAGTGAACGTTTTGAACGAATTATCGCGCGGCATACACGCGGCGCGGAAAGGAGCGGGATCATGAGGACGTTGAACCTGATCGCAACCGTGTTGATCGTCGTCGGGGCGCTGAACTGGGGCCTGGTCGGAATCGCGCGGTTCGACCTCGTGGCCTTTCTGTTCGGCATGGGCTTCGGCGAGTCGAACGTGCTCACCCGCCTGGTTTACGCCCTGGTCGGCCTGGCGGGCGTCTACCGGGCGATCACACTGATCGCGCCGTCGCACGCCCGGGCGGAACACGCTCACGCGTCCTGACGACGCCGGGCAGGCGTGTCGAACCGAGAGGGCGGCGCTTACGCCAACGTCGCCGCCCCGCCCCGGTCGCTCGTGGAGGGCCGGGGCTTTTCTTGCGCGGAACGTCCGACCTTGCCGAGACGCCACCGTCTTGGTATCACCCGCGTCAGCCCCCCAAGTCCTTCGGAGACCGAGATGACGCCGCGAGAGATCGTGCTGGCCAATATCACATGGGATGACCCGCCCCGCCCCGCCTTCAATTTCACCGGCGGCGGGCGGCGGAACGACTTTGTCGGAGGCGGCGTCGGAAAATCGCCTGACTGGCAGCCGCGACGATGGATCGAGGACGGGCGGGAATACTACGACGACGAATGGGGCAACCTGTGGGTCCGCCTCGTCGGCGGGCCGACCAGCGGAGAGGTGCACACGCCCGCGATCACCGACTTTGCACAGCTCGATTCCTACCGGCCGCCGGACTTCTCGGACGACCGCCGCTATGAGCCGCTCCGCGAAACCTTCTCGCATCCGACGGATCGGTTCCGCCTGGCGTTCGTGCCGGGATGGGTCTTCGCCACCAGCCGCTATCTCCGGAAGATGGAGACTTACTTCCCGGACCTGATCGAGAACCGGGCGCAGATCGACCGGCTTCACGAGATCGTCACGGACGCCTTCGCGACGGCGATCGACCGAATCGGCGCCTGCGGGGCGGACGGAATTTTCTTCTGCGAGGACCTGGGCGTGCAGGACCGTCCCCTGATCGGCCCGGAGATGTGGCGGGACGTCTTCAAGCCGCGCTACCGGAGGCTGACGGGCGTCGCCCACGATCACGGCATGAAGGTCCTTCAGCATTCCTGCGGGTACAACTGGGCGCTGATCGACGACCTGGCGGATGCGGGGATCGACTGTTTCCAGTTCGATCAGCCGCACGCCTACGACATGGCGGCGCTGGCGGCGAAGCTCCGCGAGCTCGGGTGCGGGCTGTGGTCTCCGGTGGACATTCAGCAGGTGCTCCCGACGGGAGACCGCGAGCGGATCGAGGCCGAGGCGAGGCGGATGGTCGAGCTGTTCGGCGGCGGGCTGATCTGCAAGAACTACCCCGACCTGCCGAGCATCGGCGTCGAGCCGCAGTGGGACGCCTGGGCGTACGAGGCGCTGTGCGACGCGGCGGGCGTGGAGGCGTACGCGGAAGACGGATGAGCTGCCGGGCCGCGGTTGAGGAGCGCCAAACCTCCTGCTGAACGGGCCGATGCGCGATTTCCGCACTTGACGGCGTTTTCCTTTGACGGACGGAGCAATGCGCCGTACACTCGCCGCCGTGGATCAGGCGGGAGAGTGAGACGGTCGCCTGACGAGGTCCAACTCATTGCCAGGGAAGGCATTTGGCCTCCGCAGCCGCGCTCCTGGTCCACCTTTCTGACGTGTTTTGGGCTTTACTGAACGTGGAATCCTTGCGCGCCGATCGCGCCTGGTGCGTGGAAAGGTTACGATAGATGTCCGGACTGGATCGAGGGCTCTGGCAGCGGATCATTCAGCAGGTGGTCGCGAACGGGGGCAACATCATTCGCCCCTGGTTCACCCAGCTCGAGCCGATCTGCCTGGAGCACGGACTGCTGGAGATTCAGACCCCCGGACACGAAGAGCAAAAGTACTGTCGCGAGCATGCCACCCGCCTGTTCACCGAGGCCGCCCAGGCCGCCACCGGACGTCTGATCGGCGTCTGCTTCCTCACGCGCGCCCAGCGCGAGGAGATCGAAGCGCCCGCCCCGACGACATCCCAGGGCTCGGGCGCCGAGGCCCCGCCCCTGTCGGACGACTACTCCTTCGACACCTTCGTGACCGGCCCGTGCAATCGGCTCGCCACGGCGGCGTGCCTGGCCGTCACGGAATCGCCGGGGCGTACCTACAACCCGCTGTTCATCCACGGCTCGGCCGGACTGGGCAAGACCCACCTGCTCCAGGCGACCTGCCGCAACATCCTCTCCCAGGACGGCGACGGCACGCAGATCAGCTTCCTGTCCTGCGAGACGTTCGTGAACCGGTTCATCGAGTCCGTCGAGCGCGGGGAGCTGCACGATTTCCGCTACCGATACCGGCACGCGGACGTGCTCGTTATCGACGACATCCAGTTTCTGACCGGACACGAGCACACGCAGGAGGAGTTCTTTCACACCTTCAACACGCTCTACCAGTCGCAGCGGCAGATCATCCTCTCCAGCGATCGCGGCCCCGGTGACCTCGAGGAGCTGGAGGAGCGTCTGGTCAGCCGGTTCAACTGGGGGCTCGTCGCCCGCATCGACCGCCCGTGCTACGAGACGCGCGTGGCGATCGTCCGCAAGAAGGCGCGCCTGCGGGGCATCGAGCTGCCCGAGGACGTGGTGTGCTTCATCGCCGGGACGGTCGAGTCCAACACCCGCGAGCTGGAGGGCGCCATCGCCAAGGTCACCATGCTCGCCCAGGTGCACGACCGCGCGATCGATCTCACCGTCGCCACCGAGGCGCTGGGCTCGACGCCGACGCAGACCGATCGCGAGATCACAATCGAGGACATCCTCGACGTGGTCATGGCCCGATACGACGTCCGCCTCGCCGACCTCCAGTCCAAGCGCCGCAGCCGTTCGGTCACGCTCCCCCGACAGATCTGCATGTACCTCGCCCGGATGCTGACGCGCCACAGCCTCCAGGAGATCGGGGGATATTTCGGCGGGCGCGACCACAGCACCGTCCTGCACGCCGACAAGGCGATCAAGGCGCTCACCGACCAGGATCCGCACTTCCGGGCAACCATCGATCGCATGACCGAGGAGATCCGGGCCGGGCTGTAGGGCCCAGCGGCGTCGCTACGCGCCGGAGACTTTACATCCGCCGCGAGGCGCGTAGGATTCCCCACGCACTGCGACCCTCCAGCGGAGAGCGAACATGCAAACGCCCGCCGATGCCCCGGTCTGGGAGAATCCCCGGATCGTCGAGATCAACAAGCAGCCGCCCCACGCGACGCTCGCACCCTATCCCGACGCCGAGCGCGCCCTGAAGTGCGATCGGACGGCGTCGCCGTGGGTCCGCTGCCTGAACGGATCGTGGGCGTTCCACCTCGCCGACCGCCCCGCCGCCGCGCCGGCCGACTTCCACGGGCCCGATTTCGACGACGGCGACTGGGGCGCCATCGACGTGCCGTCCGACTGGCAGATGCAGGGCTACGACCATCCGATCTACACGAACGTGAAGTACCCCTGGCCGGCCGAGCTGTGCCCGCGCGTCCCTGCCGACAACCCGACCGGCTGCTACCGCACCCGCTTCACCGTCCCCGACGACTGGGACGGCAGGCAGATCTTCCTGCTGTTCGAGGGCGTCGAGTCGGCGTTTCACCTGTGGGTCAACGGACAGCCCGTCGGATACTCCCAGGGCTCGCGACTCCCGGCCGAGTTCGACGTCACCCCGTATGTCCGCCCGGGCGAGAACGCCCTCGCCGCGAAGGTTTACCGCTGGTCCGACGGAAGCTGGCTCGAGGACCAGGACCACTGGTGGCTGAGCGGCATCTACCGGGACGTGCTGCTCTACGCGACGCCGAAGGTCCACCTGCGCGACCTGTTCGTGCGGACCGATCTGGACGAGGACTGCCGTGACGCGGTGCTGCGCGTCTCGGCCGCTCCGGTCGCGTACGACGACGCCGACCTGTCGGCCTATCGCGTCCGGGCTCAACTGTACGACGCCGACGGCCGGGAAGTCTTCGACGAGCCGCCGGCGAGCGAGATCAGCGCCGCCCCGCAGAACGTGCCGGGCGCGGAGCTGTCCGGCGAGGTGGCCGCCCCGCGCAAGTGGTCCGCGGAGGACCCGTACCTGTACACCCTCGTCATCACGCTGCTGGACCCGGAGGGCAATGCTGTCGAGCACGAGAGCTGTCGCGTGGGCTTCCGGAAGGTGGAAATCCGCGACGGGCAGCTGCTCGTCAACGGCCGGGCGATCCTCGTCAAAGGCGTCAACCGCCACGAGCACGACGACCGTCGCGGCAAGGCCGTCACCGAGGAGTCCATGCTCGCCGACATCCGCCTGCTCAAGCGGTTCAACTTCAACACGGTCCGTACGGCCCACTACCCCGACTGCCCCCGCTGGTACGAGCTGTGCGACGAGTTCGGGCTGTACGTGATCGACGAGGCCAACATCGAGTGCCACGGCGTCTACAACGCTCTGACGAACGACCCGGACTGGCGGACGGCGTTGGTCGAGCGCGGCAGCCGGATGGTCGAACGCGACAAGAACCACCCGTGCGTCATCGCCTGGTCGATGGGTAACGAAAGCGGGTACGGCCCGAACCACGCCGCCCTGTCCGGCTGGATCCGCGAGCGCGACCCCTCGCGCCCCGTTCACTACGAAGGGGTGCTGCACCGCGCGGACTGGCCGAAGCTGGCCACCGACATCATCTGCCCGATGTACCCGCGGATCGGGTTCGGGCTGGACGATCGCGCCAAGGGCCCGCTGACGCTCGAGGCGCTCGCCTGCGAGAGCGACGACAACCGCCCGGTCATTCTCTGCGAGTACGCCCACTCGATGGGCAACTCGACCGGGAACCTGGCCGAGTACTGGGAAACGTTCCGGGCCCACCGGCGGCTGCAGGGCGGATCGATCTGGGACTGGGTGGACCAGGGGCTGATCAAGACCGACGAGAACGGCCGGGAGTACTGGGCCTACGGCGGGGACTTCGGCGACGAGATCAATGACGCGAACTTCTGCATCAACGGGCTGATCTGGCCGGACCGCACGCCGCACCCCGGCATGTGGGAGTGCAAGCAGGTCCAGCAGCCGGTGCGGATCGACGCGCCCGACGCCGAGGCGGGCAGGCTCCGCGTGCAGAACGAGTACGACTTCAGCGACCTGTCTCACCTTGACGTCGTCTGGGAACTGGCCGCCGACGGCGAAGTCATCCAGCGCGGGCGCCTCGACCCACTCATCACCGCGCCCGGCGCCACGGAGGAGATCGAGTTGCCCGTCGGGCCCGTCGACGCCCAGCCGGGGACGGAGCACTTCCTGGCGGTGCGGTTCGTCCTCCGCGAAGATTGCTCGTGGGCGCAAGCGGGACACGTCGTCGCGTGGGAGCAGTTCCCGCTGGATATTTCGTCGCCGGCGACGGAGGCGTCCCTGCCGGCGGGCGACGTCTCGGCCGAGCGGTCGGGCGAGACGGTGCGGATCGCCGGCGCCGACTTCGAGTTGGTCTTCGACTGCGGCGAGGGGCGCATCACGTCCTTCGTCCGCGACGGCGTCGAGCTGCTGGACCAGGGCCCGCGTGTGAATCTCTGGCGCGCCCCGACCGATAACGACGGTACGCACGGCGAACACTCGACGGCCGGCGCGTGGCGGCGGGCGGGGCTGGATCGCCTGGTCAACCGGGTGGAATCCGTGACGCCGGAATCGGACGATGACGCGACCGCCGGGCTCCGCGTGCTGTCGAAGCTCCAGGCCGACGGGGTCGACGCCGGGTTCACCGTCGAGCAGCTCTACCGCGTCGCCGTCGACGGCGGAATGCTCATCGACACCCGCCTGACGCCCTTCGGCGAGCTGCCGATCCTTCCCCGCGTCGGGCTGGCGATGTCGCTTCCGGCGGGCTTCGAGCGGTTCTGCTGGTTCGGACGGGGCCCGCACGAGAACTATCGCGATCGCAACGCCGGCACGCCGGTGGGCGTCTACGAGTCGACCGTTGACGAGCAGTACGTCCCGTACATCTATCCGCAGGAGTACGGCAACAAGACGGACGTCCGCTGGGCGACGCTGACCGACGCCGACGGGGCGGGCTGGCTGGCCTGCGGGGGCGAGTGGATCGAGACGAGCGTCCATCCTTACACGCTCGAGAACCTGACCGCGGCCCGGCACACGCTGGACCTGGAGCGCGTCGACCGCCCGCGATGGTACCTCGACCACCTCCAGGCCGGGCTGGGCGGCGGCAGCTGCGGCCCGCCCACTCTACCCCGCTACGAGATAAAGCCGGAGGCGATGCGCTTCGCGATCATGCTCCAGCCCCTCCCGGCCGGGGACGTCTCGCCGATGCTCCTGGCGCGACAGCTCCGCGCCCGCTGGACCTGAGCGCGGCGCCTGCGTTGCGACGAACCGCCCGTGCGAACGCGTCCGCGGCAGACCGCTTGGGTTGCGCCGTATAATGCCGCGAGCAATCCGCCGAACGGGAAGCGTTCGTCTCCGGCACGAAAGGACACGTCGCGATGGAATGGTTCTACGGGCTGAACCCCGTCTGGCAGGCGCTGCTGGCGACGCTGGGCACGTGGCTTGTCACGGCGGCCGGGGCGGCGCTGGTCTTCTTCGCCCGGAACGTCTCGCAGAGGTACCTCGACGCGTCGCTCGGCATGGCGGCAGGCGTGATGATCGCGGCGAGCTTCTGGAGCCTGCTCGCCCCCTCGATCACCCACGCCGAGGAGCTCGGCTACGGGAGCTTCACGTGGGTTCCGCCGCTGATCGGCTTCGCCCTCGGGGCGGTGTTCCTCCGCGTCATCGACCGCATCCTGCCGCACATGCACCCCGACCTGAAGGTCCAGGAGGGCGTAAAGACCCACTGGCAGCGGAGCACGCTGCTGGTGCTGGCGATCACGCTCCACAACATCCCCGAGGGCCTCGCCGTCGGCGTGGCGTTCGGCGCGGCATACAACCTGCTCGACCCGGCCGTGTCCGTCATGGCCCGGAGCGACGCCTACTACGCCCAGATCGGCGGAGCGATCGCCCTGGCGATCGGTATCGGGCTGCAGAACTTCCCCGAGGGTACGGCCGTTTCACTGCCTCTGCGCCGCGAAGGGCTCGGCCGCCTCAAGTGCTTCTGGTACGGGCAACTCTCCGCGATTGTCGAGCCGCTTGCGGGCATGGCGGGCGCGGGGCTGGTGATCTGGATGAGCCCGGTGCTGCCCTATGCGCTCGCCTTCGCGGCGGGGGCGATGATCTTCGTCGTCGCGGAGGAGCTGATCCCCGAGTCGCAGCGGAACAACAACGTGGACCTGGCGACGATGGGCGTGATCGGCGGGTTCTGCGTGATGATGACGCTCGACGTGGCGCTGGGTTGATCTGCCGTGACGGCCGGGCGCTTCGCTACTGCCCGGCCGGGCGGGTGCGGGCGACGACCGTCCGCTCGATGCCCTGCGCGTCGCGGTGGAAGACGGGTTCCTGGTAGCGCCGGGTCTCGTGGATCAGATCTCGGATGGCGTCCGACTGGTTGTAGGCGAACTCGAGAATCAGCGGGCCGCCCGGCCGCAGGAGATCCGGCGCGCCTGCAATCAGGCGACGAATGTTGTCCAGTCCCTCCGCGCCGCCGTAGAGGGCGACCGACGGCTCGTGCTTCACCGTGGCGGCAACCTCGTCGGAATCGGCGACGTAAGGCGGGTTGCTGACGATCACGTTAAAGGGCGGCAGATCGCTCGCCTCGTCCGGCAGCTCGAGCAGGTCCGCTTCCGCGCAGAGGACCCGGTCGGCGACGCCGTGCCGCTCGGCGTTCTCTTGCGCGACGGCGACGGCCTCGGAACTCACGTCGGTCGCCAGCACGCGCGTCTCGGGCGACTGGGTCGCGATCGCGACGCCCACGCACCCGCTGCCGGTGCCGACGTCCCAGACGGTCCCGCCGCGTCCCAGCTCGGCGAGGTAGTCCAGCGTCTCGCTGACCAGCGCCTCGGTCTCCGGGCGCGGGATCAGCACGTCGGGGGTCACGCGGAACTTCAGCGAGTAGAACTCCCGGACGCCGGTAAGGTAGGCGACCGGCTCGTGTCGGGCGGCCCGTCGGACGTGCTCGCGGAAGGCCGCCAGCTCCTCGTCGGTCGGCTGGTAGTTGTACCGCGCGTAGAGCTCGATTCGCTCACATCCGAGCGCGCAGGCGAGCAGCACCTCAGCGGAAATCCGCGGCTCGAGCGTGCCGGCCTTGGCGAGATAGTCCTTCGTCCAGTTCAGCAGACGGAGAACCGACCACGGCTGATTGGCGTTGGCGTCCATGCGGCAAGAGGGTAACGCCGTCGAGCGGGCGCATACAAGAACCGATCCCGGCCGACCCGACGGCCGCAAACCAGCCTGACTACTCGCGCCAACTCTCGGCGAGGATGGCGTTGGCCGACCGGGCCTTGCGCCGACGCCGCGCCGGCGGGACGGTGATCTCTGCGGTCGGGCAATACACGGCGCCCTTGGCCTCCATCCGCAGGTGCGCCATCTCCGCCTTCGACTCGTTCACGTCCAGCACTGCGTCGGAGGCGATGACGACCGAGAACCCGCGATTCCGCAGCCCGACCACCGCCTGGGCGATCGGCAGCCCCGTCCCGGCGCCGCACACGATGAACGTCGCCGGGGGAATCTCGGTCAGCAGACGCTCGAGCCGCGCGTGGGCGAAGATGTCCGTGTCGCGCTTCTCGAAGATGGCCTGCTGGTACCGCTCGAAGAGGTTGTCCGGCAGGTCGGTGACGTTCCGCAGCCCGAGGTCGATCCGGTGGGGCAGCAGAGTGCGGGAGAGCTTCATCTCGCCGTCGGTGCCCTCGACGCAGTGCGGCTTGTCGAGCAGCGGCCCGCGCTCGCCGGGGCGGACGCGCAGCAACGTGCTGATCACGGGAATGCGGTAGGTCTGTGCCCAGTCGAAGAGCTTGTAGATATTGCGGGCGACGTCCGACGCCTCTCGCCTGTAGCAACCGCACGAAGGATCGAAGAAGTCCCGCTGGGTCTCGATGTCGAGCAGAATTCGTTCGTGATTCATGATGTCCTCCCGGAAATTCTTTCGGGACGGCTCAGTTTCCGGGTCTTGCTACTCTATTGTAGGCCCGCGGGTTCGCTCAGATCATCCGGCGGGCGCCATCGGCCGACGCGTGCCTCTCCACGGCCGACGACGCGTGTTGGCATGGGCGGATGTCGCTGGCCCGTCGTGGCACCATAAAGTCAGTCAAGCGAGGACGTTAAAGGTTAGAGGAATTCGGGCCGGCTGCGTCGGCGGGGTGTCTTCGGTCGCAGATCGGGCCCGACAGAATCATCACAACGTGACGGAGTTCGCACCTGGACCATGCCCGTTCCGGGAAAAACCGGTTGCGAAACGCCGGTTGGCGGTATAATCGCAGCAAGACCTGACGGAGGTCATTTCGCCCTTCCGCGGCCTCATGCTTCTGTTGGAGGACAAGACATGGTTGTTCGCAGCGCCTCACGTTGCGGGGCAGGACGTCTCCTTGCCGCCGCTGTCATCATCCTCATCGTCTCCGGCGCCGCCCTTGCCCAGAACACCTACTACGTGAGCCCGGACGGGAGCGACTCCGCCGACGGGCTGACGCCGGGCACCGCCTGGAAGAGCGTCGCCAAGGTCAACTCGACGAGCTTCTCGCCGGGCGACCAGATCCTCTTCGAGCGCAGCGGGGAATGGCGCGAAAGCCTCAACGCCCCCTCCAGCGGAACCGCAAGCGACCCGATCGTCTTCGCCGATTACGGCACGGGCGCCAAGCCGCGCTTCTACGGCAGCGACGTCATGCCCAACGCGCAGTTCGAGCACTACGACGGGAACGTCTGGCGCGTGCCGCTGTCGGCGAGCGAAACCGTCGGGTCGTTCTACGCCGACCAGGCGTTCTATCACGACTCCACGCAGGAGACCCGCGCCTCGATCCCGAACCCCAACTACGACGTGACCACGAACATGACCCACGTCGCCAACAACGCCTACCGCTGGTTCCACAACCCCGACGGGTACGTCTACGTCAACACGAACGGCGAAGACCCCGCCGGCAACGGGACGCTCTACACGGCCGCCGTCCGCGCGGGCCTCAGCGGCGGGGCGGTCTACAGCAACTACAAGAACCACCTGGTCTTCCGCAACCTCGTCGCCGACGAGACGGCCCACTGGAACGGCGGGTACGGCATGCGCGTCCAGGGCAGCGAGGATGTGAAACTCGAGAACTGCGAGGTTTACCGCGGCGGCAAGCACCACTTCGGCGTGATCAACGCGACCGGTTTCGTCGGCGAGAACCTCCGCGCCGAGATCGGCATGCCCGACCTGTGGTTCGGGGCCGCGACCGCCTACGTGTCCTACAGCGACGGCAGTCGGACCGACGACACGTCCGTCTGGAAAAACGCTACCGTGACCAACTACGCCGTCGGCGAGGCGGGGGGCTTCGGCGCGTTCTACACGCACGGGTCCGGGATGGGCTACATCAAGCTGGAGAACTTCGTCTCCGAGAACGGCGGCGGATGGGTCGGTCTGCCCACCGGCGGCCCGAACGAAACCGTCGACGTGATCGGCGGCAAGATCGACGCCGGCGATTTCAACGTGTACGGCGAGACCACGGTGGACGGACTTCTGGTCACCGGTTCGGCCCGCCTGCCCGTCTACGGGTCGAACAATACCATACAGAACGTCATCGTGGACGGCACGAGCACCGACGGGGCCATACACGTCATAGGCAACCCGGATGATGACGATCCGGAAACTCCTCCACCCTCGCCTGCCACCGGCAACGTCGTCCGTTTCAACACCTTCGCGATGAGCGGTGGAACCGCGATCAAGGTCGCGGACAACGGCGTATCCGGCGTCGACGTGTACGGCAACCTCGTCTCCGGCGCGTCCTACGGCGTCAAGGCCGGCAGCGACGTCAACGCCGACTATAACTTCTACGAGGGCTCCCTGAGCTTCCAGTTGCCCAACGGGACGATCGTGACCTTCTCCGGCTGGCAGGGCGCGGGCGAGGACCCCGGCGGCATCGTCGGACAGGCCGGCTTCGTCGACCCCGTCACGGGCGACTACCACCTGCTCGAGACATCGGACGCGATCGATCAGGCCCTTCTCGACCCGGCCGTCGTCCAGCTTCTGCACGACCACTTCGGAAACGACCGTCCGTTCGGCAGCGCGTACGACATGGGGGCCGCCGAATACGTCCCCGAGCCCGCCTTCCTGAGCATCCTGGCCGTCGGGGCGGCCGGGCTGCTGAAACGCCGCCGGCGCAGAGCCTGAGCGAAATCACACAGGTTTTTCTGAGCAAGTGCGGCGGTCCGCCACGGGCCGCCGCATTCTCTTGCAGTGCGGGAGGCAGGGCAGAACCATCCCTGACGGCGCTGCGCAGGGCCGGCAATCGCAGGGCGTTCAGTCAGGCCGTTCCCGCTGCACGCGGGCGGAATGAAGTCGAACGCCGTTGGCCGGACCCACGTTCCGCGCGTAAATCAGAAAGACGACTTGCGCGCCCTAAGCGCTATGCCCCTGCGCGCTGTTGCGCCTGCACGCAGGAATGACTGCTGCTGATCGACATTGGAACATGCTTCCTGAAGGAAGCATGGCACCGCGGATGGCGCTGCCGATGGATGCGATCACCCCGGATGGCACTGCCGATGGATGCGATCACCCCGGATGGGGCTGCCGCCGGCTGCGATCAGCGCTTCTGCAGCAGGCGGGCGTACTTCGTCTCCAGCGCGCCGCGCGGGCCGCTGGCGGGGTAACGCTCGGCGAGCTTGCCGCGGACGGATTTGAAGGCAGAGTGACGCTTCGCAGCAGGTACTCGCCGACCTCCTGCAGGATGCCCGGAGCCACGTCCTGACAGCCGGGGATCCGCGCCAGGTAGGAGTCGGCGACGGACTTCATTGCGGCCGGGCTGACCCGGCGGGCGCATTCGAGACTCCGCCGGAACCATCCGTAGGCGGCGATCGGCCAGGGCGCCTCGGCCACCATCTTCCCATACACTTTCCCCGCCCGTGCGAAGCTTTCGGCGTGCCAGTAGACGCCCGCCTCCATACCCATCACGGCGAACTCGTCTCGCGTGGTGAACGTGTGTCGGCGGAGCTTGTCGACGATCTCCAGCGCCCGGCCGGCGTATGGCCGCTTGTCGCCCATGGCCGCGGCGATCGACCCGAAGCTCAGCCGCATCGCCAGATCGCGAACCTTCTCGGTCCGCTCCGGCGAGTCCAGCCATTCGTTGAGGCGCTTGAGCCCCTCATCGATCCGCTCTTCGCGGAACAGCAGGTTGACGTCGGCGAACAGGAGGTTCCAGCGGATCTCGGGGTCGAGCTGCTGGTCCTGGAGGCGCTTGATCGCCTTGAGCGCCTCGTCGGGCATGGGCTCGAGATCGAGGTTCCCGTGGCGCGCGGGCACATAGTAGTACTCGTTCATCGCCCGCCGGAGACAGTACAGCTCCACGCGGGTCCCCCTGTGCATGTCGGCGAATTCCATCCAGAGGTCGCCGCGCGCCTTGCTGGTCGCCTCGTCGCCGCGAAGCTCCGGCTGGGCGCGGAAATACTCCTCCATAGCGCGGGTGTCGCCCCGCTCGGCCGACCTGCGCCAGCCGGCTACGCGCCGATCGCGAAGCGCCTTGGCGCCCGCGTCGTCCTTGACCGCGCGGTAGCAGTGCATCCGCACGTTGTAGTAGTCGAACGGCAGGCCCGCCGTCGGGAAGCGCTGGCGGTACAGGTCGATCGTGTCGCCCAGATCCTCGTAGCGGCGCTGGGCCTGCAGCGCGATCAACTGCTGCCGCATCGCCGCCTCGGTGGCGGGGTGACGCGGATAGGCCGACGCCATCCGGCTGACCCACCGGTCGCGCTGCTCGGTGAGCACCTGCTTAAAGTAGTAATCCACCAGCCGACTGAGGACCGTGACGGCTTCGTCCGTCTCGCGATGCTCGCGGAAAAGCGTCTCGCCGATCTCCTCCATGTGGCGAAGCTGGTTGTCCTTGATGCGTCCGCCGAGCTCCTTGAGCAGCTTCACCGGCTCGCCCTTGCCGACGGGATCATGGATGCCGTATTTCTCCTTGGCCTCGGCGACGAGCGCCTCGAGCGCCTTGTGCTTGCGGGCGAGCTGCTGGAGGCGGCGATACGTTCCGCTGGACCATCGCTTTTCGTCGAGGTAGTAGCGGGCGCGTTCGACGGCCTTTTTGGGCCGCTCGGTGTCCAGATGGAAGTCGATCCACCAGTTCGCGACGAACCCGCTGTTCTCGCCCCAGTGCTCGGCGAGGAACTCGGCGACGGCCTGTCGCTCCGCCTCGCCGCCGGCGACCGCCCTGCCTCGCAGGACCGCCAGCCAGCGGTTGAGAATCCCGCCGCGGAGATTGCCCAGGGGGTAGGTTTCCAGGTATCGCTTGGCCAGGGCGATGTACTCCTCGTTGCGTCCGGCCTTGCTGAGCTGCTCGAAGCGCTCGCCGAGCGCGTAGGACAGCGACGCGTTGCCCATGTAGGCGTCGAGAATCCGCTCCCAGGCGGCGTCCGCGCCGGCGTGGTCCTTCGCCTCGGCCAGCCGGCGGGCACGCCGCACCCACAGGTCCAGTCCGCGAGGGTCGTCGCCCCATGCCTCGGCGTAGCCCTCGAACGCCTCGGCTGCTTCGTCATCCTTACCGGCTGCGCGGAGCAGCGTCACATGCACGTACTGCCAGTTGGTCGGCAGGTCGTCCGGCAGCGTCGCCAGCGTCGGCCGGATGATCCGCAGCACGGTCTGGGCCCGCTCCGGCGTGTCGGCGACCTTCACGAGCTGGCGCTCCCAGTCCGGCTCGCTGAAGACCGGATGCAGCCATCGGATAGAATGCGGGGCGTCATTGGGATGGCGATGATCGACGGCGTACCAGTGCACGCCCGATTCGATCTCGCGCCGGAAATCCAGCGGAAGCTGCTTCGCGTCGCGGGCGAACTGCTCCAGCACGCGGATGTACTCGTCGTGCTCCTCCCGCCCCAGCAGGCGCCCGAGCTTCGCGCGGTAGGCGCTGAACCAGGCCGAGGAGTGGCGGAACCGGCGGATGACCGTGTCGATCTCCTCCGCCCAGCCGTCGTAATCCTTCGCGGCGGCCCGGCAGTGCGCGAGCTGGAGATACGCCTTCGGTACGTTCTCGTTCGTGCCGTACATCCGCACGAACTGATCGAGCAGCGGCAGGGCCTGGTCGTACCGCTTCGCGCTGTACGGGCTCATGGCCGTCTTGTAGAGGCGCGCTGCCCGGGTCCACTCGGGGGCGTCATCGGCGACGGCGGCAGAGGGCGCCAGGCACAGCGCCGCGATGAGAATTCTCCGATGCGCTCGCTTCATAACATTCACCTTCGTCGATCGTGAGCCGTGCGTTGCGACGACGGACGTGCATCGCTCCGTAACGCCCATCGTATACAACCCTTCGGCTCCGGGAGAGGTTCGCGCCGGGCGGTCACTCGCCGGCGCGGCGGATCGCCCACGTCAGGCGGTGGGTCCGCATCGCATCGTCGTACGTGCAGCGGATGTGCGCGGCATCGCCGGTGCGCACGGCCCGACAGAACGCGGCGTCCTCGCTGAAATACGGATCCTCGTCGGCAAACTCCTCCACGGCCGTTCGCTCCTCGCCCGGGCGGCGGATCAGAAGCCGGCACTGATCGTAGGGGTCCTGCAGGACCATACGCAGCCCGTCGCACCAGACCTCCAGCTCGGCCGCATACTTCCGCCCGTGCAGCAGCACACCGTGGGCGAGCGAGCCGAGCCCGCCGTCGGCGAAGCGCCAGATCGCCGTCGTCGCGCGCGGTGCGCGATGCTCGACGGGGACGACGTCCTCCACGGTCCCGTCGTCCGCGGCGGGGACGTCGCTCAATTGCCCGGCCGGGTTCGGCGCGTCGATCGTCAGCGTTCGGACACTTGCGGGGTCCACCTCACCCGCCAGCACGCGGGCGAGATCGCAGAAGTGCGTCGCCTGCTCGACAATCGGTCCGCCCGACCGCCGCACGTCCCACCACGCCGCCTTGGCGATGTGGCTGTACGCGCAGTCGTACCGCGCGAGCACCGCCCGCACCGGTCCGCCGACCTCGACGATCAGCTCGCGCATCCGTTCGATGGCCCGGCTGTAGCGGAACATGTAGCCGACCGAGACGATCAGACCCTTCTCGCAGGCCCTTGCCAGTCGCTCGGCGACCGCGGTCATCCGTTCCGGCGGCAGGGCGCTCAACGGCTTTTCCAGGAACACGTGCACGCCGGCGTCGGCGCAGGCGACCTCGACGTCCCGCGGCCGTTCGACGCCGCCGTGCGCGTCGGGCGGGACGCCGACGAAGGCCGCGTGGGGACGGACCGAGCCGAGCATCTCCCGGAAGTCCGCGAACACCTCGGCGTCGGCGTACAGGTCCGCCTTCGCGCCCGCCCGCCGCTCGCCGAGGGCGCTTTCGGCCCGCCCTGTGTCCGGGTCGGCGACGCCGACGACGCGCAGATCGCCGATCTGCTCGAGGCGCGAGACGTGGTCCCACGGACCTTCCCCGCCGCCGAAGTTCACTCCGCCCGCGCCGATGAACGCGATTCGCAACGGTTGGTCGATCGGTGTCATGGGTCCTCCCGGATCGCGTCAAGGATAGCGCCGCGCCCGGCGGCGCTCACGCCAAAAAAACCGGCCGCGAGCGCTGATCGTCGCGCCCGCGGCCCGTTGAGTCGGCGAGAGGGACTTCCTACTTCATGGCGGCCTGCAGGCGCGACCCCGCGAACCGCCAGTCGGCGAGCTTCATGAAGTTGTCGACCCACTTGCCTCGCTCGTTCTGGTACTGCAGGTAGTACGCGTGTTCCCAGACGTCGCAGACCAGCAGCGGCGTGACGCCCCACATCGTCAGGTTCTGGTGCTTCTCGCACTGCAGCACCAGCAGCTCCCCACCGATCGGCTCGTACGCCAGCACGCCCCAACCGCTCGCCTCGACGGACTTCGTCGCCGCGGCGAAGTGCTCCTGTCCGGCGCCGACGGACCCGAAGCTGCGCTTCATGGCGTTCGCCAGCGGCTCGGGCACGTCGGTCCCGCCCGGCGTCATCGAGTTCCAGAACAGCGTGTGCAGCACGTGCCCGCTTCCATTGAACGCCAAGGCGTTGGACAGCGGCTTGACGTCGGCGTAGTCGCCCGCCTTCCGGGCGGCAGCGAGCTTGTCCAGCGCGGCGTTCAGCCCCTTGACGTACCCGGCATGGTGCTTGTCGTGGTGGATTCGCAGCGTTCGCTCGTCATACGCCGGCGCCAGGGCGTCATAGGCGTAGGGGAGGCCGGGCAAGGTGTATTCCCCGTCCGCATACGCGCCCAGCGGCGCGGCGGCTGCGGCGACGGCCGACGCTTCCTCCCCGGCCGGGGCGGCCATGGCGTTGGAGATGCCCCCGGTCGCGGCGACGACCGCGGCCGCCCCGCCGAGCTTC
>CAZADC010000013.1:0-21659 GCA_964483755.1 uncultured Planctomycetaceae bacterium
GGCAGGGCGGACCAGGCCTCGACGTAGTTGCCCCACTGCAGCGGCAGACTCAGCAGCTCGGGCGGCGTCTTGAACAGGTCGGCGCCGCTCTTGAGCGACGTGCTGACCATCCAGAAGATCGGCAGGAGCATCACGAGCCCGCCGACCACGACCAGCGCGTACCAGGCCGCCCGCGTTCCGCCGGTGGGGGTGGTTGCCCACGCGGCGTGCCCGGTCGGCTCGTCGGGCGCCTCGTAGGTCACCCATCGCCGGGCGCTGCGGAAGATCATCATCGTCAGCAGCATCAGCCCCACGAACAGCACCCAGCTCAGCGCGCAGGCGTAGCCCATCCGCAGTTCGTGCCACCCGGTGCGGTAGATCAGCGGGGCGTAGAACAGCCCGCTGCGCCCGGGCGTCCTGATGAACATCGGCTGGGTGAAGATCAGCAGCCCGCCGATCACGCCCATCACCAGGTGATAGAAGACGACCGGCGAGAGCTGCGGGAGCGTGACGTGTCGGAACCGCGCCCACGGGCCGGCGCCGTCCAGGGCGGCCGCCTCGTAAAGCTGGGCGTCGATCCCGCGGAGACGCGCCAGGAAGATCACCATGTTGTTCCCGCACGCGCCCTGGAGGCTCATGATGACGAACGCGGGGATCACCCAGTCCGGGTCGTTGAACCACCCCGGCGTCGGCAGGCCCATCCACGCCAGCACCCCGTTCGCCAGTCCGCCCTCGGGAACGAAGATCCACCGCCACAGCAGGGCGGTCGACACGGCTGGGATCACCGACGGCAGGTAGTACACCGCCCGCCAGACGCCCATCAGGCGCGCGTTGAGGCTCAGCAGCATCGCCGCCGCCAGCGACGAGACGATCCCCAGCGTCACGCTGATCGACGCGAAGACGGCCGTGTTGTACGCGGCGTCCAGCCAGATCGGATCCGGCGCGAAGATGCGGGCGTAGTTGTCCGCGCCGACCCACTCCGGCGCCGAGAGCACGCCGTAGCGGGTGAAGCTCAGGAACAGCGAGTAGCCCATCGGAAACAGCGAGAACACGACGATGGAGATCAGCCAGGGCAGGATGAACGCGTATCCCGCGGCCGTGGCGTCCGAGCAGCGCAGGCGGCGGAGCAGGCGATAGGTCAGCGCCATCGCGGCCAGCAGCACGCCGGCGAGGCACGCGTAGCGAAAGAGCGTCGCCAGGTAACCGGAGATCATCGCAACCGCTCCAGGACGGGCAGGGCGCGTTCGGCGAGGGCGCGGGCCGGCGCGCCGGTGCGCAGGAGCGGGCCCTCGAACTCCTCGTGGAAGAGCGTCTCGAACTCGGTGCGGCGCGGGAAGCTCGCCGGCGGGCGCATGTACTCCATCGACGCGCGGATCACGTCCGCCGACGCCGCCTTCCGCGGCTCGAACTCCTCGAGCCGGGCGGCGAGATCACGCCGCGGGGCCGGGATCTTCCACCGCTGGATGGCGTCCAGCAGGCGGCGGTAGACGGCGAACGTGCGCTGCGGGTCGTCGACGGACGGACTGATGTGCAGTCCGGCGCTCCAGGCGAAGGTCGCCCGTCCGGCGGGACCGGCCGGCGGCTCGGCGGTGACCACGTCCAGCCCCTCGACGCGGTCCAGGTTGTCGGCCGCTCCGCCCATGAACATGGCGACCTTGCCCGCCCGGAACATCTCGGAAAAGCCCGACTCCGACACCACCGACAGCGGCGGGGCGATGCCGGCGTCGTGGATGAGCCCGGCGTAGGCGTCGCACGCCTCGACGACCCGCGGGTCCGCCAGCCGCAGCTCGCCCGTCTGGGGGTCGAACAGGTTCCCGCCGTTCTGCCAGATCCACATCTGCACCGGCGGCCAGCCGTTGACGATGAACCCCCAGCGGTCGATCCGCCCGTCGCCGTCCACGTCGCGCGTGAGCTTGCGCCCGGCCGCGACGAAGCGATCCCAGTCCCAGCTCCCGTCCGGCAGGGCGATGCCCGCGTCGCGGAACAACTCCCGGTTGCAGTAGAGAATCACCGGCTGGGCGATCCACGGCAGCCCGTACAGACGCCCCTTGCGGACGTACTGCTCCAGCACGCTCGGGTAGTAGCCCGACAGGTCGGCAGGCCCGTCCGGGTGCGCCGCCGCCAGGTCGGTCAGGTCGAGCAGGGCGCCCTGGTCGGCGAAGGCGGCGACCTGCTCCTGCGAGAGGTAGAACAGGTCGGGCGGGGTGCCGCCGGCGATCATCGTGCTCAGCTTGGTGTTGTAATCGCTGGGGATCGAGACGACGTGGATCCGGTAGTCCTCGGCCGAAGCGTTGATCGGATCGATCACGCGCGAGCGGAGCTCCCGCATCTCCTCGGCCGCTCCCCAGCAGGCGAAGCGATACACGCGCCTCCCGTCGCGCCGCTCCGCCGGCCCGGCGTGCATGGCGGAATAGACCAGCCCGCCCGCCGCCGCGACCAGCAGCGCCAGATATGCCAGCGTGCCCGCCTTCACGTGCTCCTCGGATCGGGGATTCGGTTCGCCGTCATGATACGCGCCCGGTCCCGTGAATGCAGGGAACAGTCCGGCCGCGAGACGCCGCCCGTCCGCCCGCAGCGACCCGACGGGGCGTCTGCGGGGTTCAAACGGATAGTCAAGCCGTCGTGGCGCGGTGAAGTGCAACCGGCGCGGGACCCGGCAGCATCCTGGAAGGCATACCGAATGACCCGAAGAACTTTCCTGTTCGCCCTCTGTCTCCTGCCCGTCATCGCCGGCCCCGCGATCGCGGCGCCGCCGTCCATGCCGACGCCGTGGCATCACGACGGGCCGCCGTCCGCGCCGTCAACCCGGGCGGCGTGGGACCCCTACGATCCGCCGGTTCGCGACGCCGAACCCCCGGCCGGGGCGCCGGTGATCAGTCACTGGACCCGCACGGCCGGGGCGGACGAGCACGTGATCCTCGCCGGCCACAACTTCCGCCCGGACGGCGGGGGAACGCGCTTCCACATCTTCGCGCAGGGCGCCGACAGGACGATCCGCGCCGAGGCGGAGAGCGTTCACATCGAGCAGTTCCAGGCGATCATCCGCCTGCCGGACAGCGTGCCCGCCGGCGCGATGGCGCTCATCGCCCCCGAAAACGCAGCCGGCGTCGGGCGCCCGGTCCCGGTCAACAAGCCCGAGCTGTGGTACATCCTCCCGCGGAAGGTCAACCCCGGAGGCGAGCTGTCGCTGTACGGGCGCAATCTCGCGCGCGGCGAGCCGGCCCGCGGGTGGGTCCTGCTCGTTCCCAAGGATGACGGACGGGCCCGCCTGCTGGAGTCGGTCAGCGCGAACCCCTACAAGGTCGACTTCAACGTGCCCGACGATCTGCCCGTCGGGACCTGGGAGGTGTGGGCGCACAGCGGGGCCGGTGGCGAGTACGGCTGGTCGGCGCTGCACGCCGGACGCGGCGGGAGCCTGGCGCCGCGGGAGCTCAAGGTGGTCGAGCCCCGCGCCTGGGACGGGCCGACGCTGGACGTCACCGACTTCGGCGCCCGCGGCGACGACGCCGCCGACGACACCGACGCCGCGCTCAAGGCCCTCGCGGAGGCCAATGAGACGCCGAACGCCACGATTCTCTTCCCGGCCGGGACGTACTACCTGTCGGCCGCGCTGGGACCCGTCCACGGTCCGGACAACACGGGCGTGCGGATCATGGGCGAGGGGATGGATCGGACGTTCGTCAAGGGCAACCCGGACAAGCTCCCCTCGACGCTGCTGAAGATCACCGGCGGCGGTGTGGAGGTCCGCGACATGGTCTGGGACATCAACGAGCTGGGCGAGGAGCGGAAGTTCTACCGCGACGCCGCCCGCGGCGCGCACAACCCCGCACACTACCGCTATCTCGAGAAAGTCAAGAAGGCCCGCGAGGCGATCAAGCGGTGGAAGAAGAAGAACAAGGGCAAGCCGGTACCCGAGTCGATGCAGCCGCCCCCGTCGCCGCCGTTCCCGGACGTGCGGGCCAAGCAGGCGCTGGTCGGCGGAGGAGGCAAGCGTGAGGGCAAACGCCGGGTGATCGTCAAGGAGGGCTGGAATCCGGACATCCGCTTCATCAACTGTGTGCTCGACGCCGAGCGACGGATTCTGTCGTTCAACGGGCTGGTCGACTCGCTGTTCGAGAACTGCGACATCATCGCCCGCGAATGCCAGATGGGCGTGCCGCAGTTCACGCGGATCCGCCGGTGCAACTTCTTCGGGCGGGCGGACGCGCCGGTGCTCATGTACATGTACGGCGGCTGGTGCAACAGCGTCACCGAGTGCACCGGGCAGGACTACATGCCCAACACCTACGACACCTGCATGGGGCGGTTCTACACCGTCAGCGCCTACGGCAACCGCCAGGAGAATATCTACGTCGGCGAGAACCGCACGAAGGACCTGACCGTCCAGCCGACGCACTTCAACCAGAACTCCGGCGAGCAGATCATGTGGGAGTTCATGCCGCTCCATTCGACGCAGAAGCCCGCCGCCGTCGAGGGAAGGACGCTCACGTTCGCCGAGCCGATCAAGGGCAAGGTCAAGTGGTACTCCGACGCGATCGTCGTCGCCGGGCGCGGTCTCGGGCAGTACCGGCGTATCGCCGACTACGACAAGGCGTCCGGCGTCGTGACGCTCGTCGAGCCCTGGGACGTGCCGCCCGACACCGACAGCACCGTCGTGATCGGCCAGCCGATCCGGCGGGTCGTCGCCCACGGCAACTACCTGGACGCCAAGCCCCGCGCGGCGTCGGTCGAGCATCACATCGCCTCGGCCGGCGTCGAGCCGTTCGGCAGCTCGGTCGACTTGATCGTGGCGAACAACACGTTCCACGAGCTGCGGTCCGGCATCGCGACGTTCGGCACGTCGCTGTTCCACCACTACGCCGGCAACCGCTGCGAGGGCGTCCGCTACGCCGGGACGTGGGGTGCGGGCACGGGCTTCGTCGTCCGCGGCAACACGATCGACGGCGCGGTCGAACGCGGCTGGCTGGTCTCCGGCGACGGGACCGAGGACGTCTCGGTGCTCGAAGTCATCGAGCACGACACCGGGAGCGACCTCCCGGCCGTGCTGGTGGTGGGCAACCGGTACAATAAGGAAGTCGCCCGACGTAAGACGGTCGTGTACGGCAATGCCTTCCGTCGCGGGAATGCGGGCTCGCCCGAAGCGCCCGCGATCCGCACCAGCACACCCGAGATGCTGATCCTCGACGACAACCGCTTCGAGGGCTTCGGACGCGCTGTCGGCGAGCGGTGAGCCGCCGGTAAGGCGCCGCCAGGCCCGCAGGCGCAGCGCGGCGTGCCTTCCAAGGCCGCCGCGTGTCGCGCCGCTCGAGACGGTGTCCGGCCGGGGCGTCGCACGCGATGCAGAGGAGAAGGAATGAAGACCATGAGCTTTCGCATGATTCTCCCGGCGCTGGTTTCGCTGTGCGTTGCGGCGTCGGCGCTTGACGCCGCCGACCCGACGTTCGTCGAGCGCTTCGAGGACGGGCCGGGCGACAGGTGGACCCTCGACTCGGACCTCGATCCGCCGGGCCTGCGGTGGCATCGCGAGGGCGAGGAGCCGGGTCTGCACTTCAAGGCCGTCGCGGTCGAGAAGTACATCAGGACCCACGACCGGGCGTACGCCGGGTGGGATGTCGGGACCGAGCCCTTCGAGCTGTCCTGGGAGATTCACCTTGAGCGGGCGCTTCAGCAGCAGTGGTTCTACCCCGGCGTGGCGGTCGCTGTCACCTCCGCTTCGCCGGGCGAGATGGGCGAGGACGACATTGCCGTGACGATCGGCGTGCACATGGCCGGCATGGCGGCTGCGGTGCGCAAGGGCGGGTTCTACGACCTGCACACGGAGGGACGCGGCGCGTGGTCCAACTTCCGCGACCGCGTGCTGTCGAACCTGATCAACCGCAGCGGCGGGGGGATCGCCAGCGTCGACTGGCCGATGAAGCAGCCCGGGGGCAGCCGGCTTCGCTTCCGCATCCGACGCGACGCGGAGAACACGGTGCATTTCACGATCCTCTGGCCCGACCTGCCGGGCGACCGCGGCAAGCCGTTCTGGACCGGCAAGTGGACGATGCCGTCCAACGTCGCCAAGATCCCGCTGAAGTACGTCTCGGTCAAGCGCGTCCCGGTCGAGAGCGTCCACGTGAACTACGGCAGCTTCGTCATGCAGGGCGTCGTGCGGGACATCCAGGGGCGCCTGCTGGACGCCCCGCCCGCCCCGATCGTCGAGGGATTCGCCTCGACGGGCGCCGCGGCCGTGTCCGGCGGCGACGAGATCGCCGTCACCGGCCGGAACTTCCGGGAGGGATGCCGCGTCACCGTCGGCGGCAGAACGGCCTCCGACGTGCGCGTCGCGTCGGCCGAGAAGCTCACCTGCACGCTGCCGGAACTGCCCTCGCCGGCGCGCCATCCGCTCAGCGTGATCGGGCCGGACGGCCTGGCCGGGGATCTGCCCGGCGGCGTGTTCTACGGGCGAATGCTCCGCGAAGTCCGCCCGCGCGAGGCGATGCCGGCGGGCGGCGACGTGGTGACCGTCCTCGGCGGCGGGTTCGACGAGGACACCGTCTTCTCCTTCGGTGGCAGGCCGGGGGAGGTGGTCGAGCTGATCGACTCCACGCGCGCCCGCGTCCGCGCCCCCGAGGGGAAGATCGGACGTGCGGCGGTGACCGCCCGTGCGGGTGACGCGGAATTCCCCGGCGAGCCGCTGTTCGGGTACGCGCCGCACCCGTACCTGTTCTTCCGCGCGGAGGACCTTCCGGAGCTTCGCGAGAAGCTGGCGATGCCGATGTTCCGCCATTACCGCGAGCGCCTGCTGCGCGAGGCCGACCGGTTCGTCGAGCGGGAGGTCGGCGGGAACTTCAACGCCTCCGTCGGCGCGACGATGGTGCTCTCGATCACCTATGCGCTGACCGAGGAGCCGAAGTACAAGGACAAGTTGATGGAGTGGGTCCGTCGCGGGCGCCAGGCGACGCAGTACAGCGACTTCCACATGATGAGCGTCGCCGGAATGGCCGTCGCGTACGACGTGCTGTTCGCCGAGCTGTCGCCGGAGGACCGCGCCGCCGTCCAGGACTACCTCGACCGCATGCTGACCGGGTACATGAAGGACGCTCGCGGTTCGTGGTTCCTCGGCGGGCCGTTCAACTTTTCCAACACCGTCCCCGTGGGCAACTCCGGCGGCATGCTGGCCGGGCTGGCGCTGATGCACAGCACGCCGACCGCCGTCACCGCCGTCGACACGGCCGCGCGGAAGGCGAAGCTCTACCCCGACACCTGCATCTCGCCGGACGGCGGCTGTCGCGAGGGCATTCAGTACTGGGACTACGGATTGAGCTTCCATCTGATCCTCGCCCACGCGCTGAACAACGCCACCGGCGACGACCGCGGACTGCTCGACCACCCGCACCTGAAGCGGAACGTCAACTTCATCCGCACCCAGCTCGGCGGGCACGGCGGCATGTACGCCTTCTGCGATGCGCGGGAACCCTGGCTGGACGGCTACGCGATCTGCGCCGACCTGGGCAGCCGGTACGATCAGCCGCTGATGCTGTGGGTTGCCGACCTGGCTGCAAAAGGAGGCGAGAAGACCCGCGCCCGCGAGATATGGGCGCCGTTCGCCTTCCTGTGGCGCAGCACGACGCCGGCGCCGAAGGAGTTCCCCGGCGTGCCGACGCTGTCGTACCTCAAGGACATGCAGTGGGGCGGGATGCGATCGGACTCCACGTTCATCCCCGCCCTGGCGGTCGGCGTCAAGGGCAGCCGCGGGCCGCTCACCCACCACAAGCAGAAGGACCTCGGCAGCTACGTGGTTCACGCCAACGGCGAGGCGTACCTGGTCGATCCGGGCTACTACGAGGGCAAGGAGACCGACCACACGCTCCCGCTGATCGACGGCAAGGGCCCGGGCGTCAGCGGGTCCAGCATCACCGAGGCGTGGGAGGCAGGTCCGTGGCGCCACATGACGGTGGACTCCACCGACGGGTACGGCAAGGCCGCGCGGCGCGTCCGCCGGCTGATCGTCATGCACGGCGATGACGCCGTCGTCGTGCTCGACGACCTCATTCCCGCCGAGGGCAGGTCCGGCGAGATCACCGCGCAGTATCAGACCGCCTGGCCGCCCGAGATCGACAAGAAGGCGCCGGGCATGATGGTGCTGACCGGTCAGAAGGGCCGGCTGGCGGTGCGGTGCTACGGCCAGCCCGTCAAGCTGTCGGCGACGGACCGCAAGTTTTCAAGCGGGTGGCACTGGGCGAAGATCGACGAGTCCGGTCCGGGCGACTGGCATAGCGTCTCGGGGACCTACACGGCCGATCCGGACCGTCCCCTCGTGACGGTGCTCACCCCCGCGGCCGGCGACGCGCCCCTTCCGGCCGCGCCGACCTGCGAGTACGCCGAGAGCGCCGTCACGGTCAAGCTCCCCGGCGGGCAGACCGTTCGCTTCGAGCGGACCGACGACGGCTGGCGTTTCGTCAGGCCGTGAGGTGTGGAGGGGGGGCGTTGCTGCGCCGAACCCGACTTCCAGCGGGCTGTCAGATGTCGATCTGTCGGTCGCTATGCCGGCGCGCCAGTGTTTGACGGATTCGCCGATCGATGGGACAATATGTTGATGGTCGGCGTGGCCGCACGGGAGGCGGTGCGCGTGGCCGGAGGGATGTTCGCGGCGGCTTCGGAGGCGACGCGCGATGACCCATCGACTGTTCAGCACCGAGCAGGTGGCCGAGCTTCTCGGCGCGGCGCCCGGGGACGTGTCCGGATGGATCGCCCGGGGCTGGCTGCCGGTCAAGCGCCTGCCCGACGGGCAGGTCCGCGTCTCGGAGCGGTCGGTCGTCGCCTTCCTGAAAGACCGCGGGATCGACATGAAGGCCCTCATGGCGAAGGCGATCCTCAAGGAAGGCGGGGGCAAGGCGAGCGGCGATCCGTCGCCCCCTGCGAACCGGTCGCGGTCGAAATCGCAGCCGCCTCGCGCCACGGGATTCCGGCCGACTGTCGAGGATCGCCGCGCAGCGGAGCCGTCGTCGCCGACCTCCAGCTGCTCCAACGCGCCGGAGACGCCGTCGGACGCCGCGTCGTCGAGCGACGAGGCGGGCGTCTACGCTGACCCGCGTCCGAGGCGTGTTCGGCAAATCCTCCACCCGACGTGCCCCCCCGGCAACGGGGACACCCCGGCCGAACACGTGCACGCGGACGCGGAGCAAACCGGCGAGCGGGGCGACCGCTGCCGCGAGGACGAGCGCATCGACCTTTCGCCCGCGGCGGCCGGGCAGCTCGCCGAGGCGCTGCTGCAGGACGCCGCAGCCCGCGGGGCGTCCGAGGTGCGGATCGAGGCCGAAGTCGACGGTGCGTCGGTCCGCCTGCGCGTCGATGAACGGACCGGAAACCATGACGGGTTGAATCGCCGCCTGACCGTCCAGGCCGGGCGGGAGCTGATCGGCGCCATGCGGCGCCTGGCGGAGCAGACGTTCGGCGGCACGCCGGGGCGCTTCCGTGTGGACTCCGTGGGCCCGGACGCGTCGTTCCAGGTCGAGCGCGAGGCATCGGATGGCCTTCGCCTCGCGGTCGAGTACGCACGACGTCCGGGGGAGGCGGAAGGCGCGTTTCTCTTGCCCACAGCGGATCAGCGCATCGCTCGCGTCGCCGAGGCCGGCGGGATCGTGATCGTCTCCGCCCCCTCGCGGCGGGAGCGCGACGTGATGAGCCGGGCGCTGGCGGACGCCTGCGACCGCGCGGGGCGGCGTTTCGTCCGGCTGCAGGAGCCGGAACCGAATCTGAGCGACGACCGGGCGGCGTCCGTGCTCGCCAGGGCGGCCGACGAGCCCGACACGCTGCTCGCCCTCCCGACGGCGGACGCCGGCGAGGCGATTCGCCGCCTCGGCTCGCGGGCGGCGACCGACCGCCGACTGGTGGACGGCGTCCGCGGGCTGCTGGCGGGGCGGACGCTTCGGCGATTGTGTCCGGACTGTCGGCGGCGCGTCGAGCTGACCGACGACGAGGCGGCTGCGGCGGGACTGGCGGTGCACGACGTGGGCCCCGTCGCCTGGGCGCCGTGCGGGTGCGAAGCATGCGGGCGGACGGGCTACCGCGGACGCGGCATGGTCCTGGCGACGGCCGGCGAGGAGCTGCTTGCGCCGCTGCTGCGCCGCGGGCAGGTGCACCTCGCGGCGCGTCTCGCGGAGCGCACCTGCCGACGAGAGCTTCTCGATCAGGCCCTGGCGGGGGTGCGGTGCGGACGGACAGGGCTTTCGGAGCTTTGCCGGGCCCTGACGGACGTCGCCGTTGCGGGGACGTAGCCGAGCGACGGGAAGCGGAAGTCCCTTCCGGGCGTGCGGAAGATTCTTCCGGCCGCACGGGGCCGGGTGAGACAGGCGCGGGGAATCCCTGAGATTTCCTTTCATCGCAAACTCTTGTCATCGCTGAAGATGTGCTGGAAGTCCCTCCCCATGCCCTTCCTCTGGCACATGGCGTGCACAAGCGACATTGCGGCATGGAGTCTGCCCGCGGAATCCGTTCATGACGACAGCGCTGAACAACCTGATCGCGGCCGCGACACCGAATGCGGTGAGAGCCGGCGGCGCGCCACACGCGGCCGCGACGCCGAACGCGAAGGGCGCGACGCCCGGCGGCGGCGTCACTGACCCGGCGACGAATCGCCCCGGCGCCCCATCCGAAGGCGCTGCAGACAAGAGTGCTGTGAGCGAGCGGCCGGTCCGTCCGTCCGACGACAAGGTCGGGGCGAAGCCGAGGGGCTCGGGCGCGATGCAGGCCCCCACGACCGGGGCGAACCTGCAGGGCGCAACGCCCGTCGCCGAAAGCTTCGCGGCCGTCCTGGCCGGGGCCGCCACGAAGGGGGATGCCCACGGCGCCAAGGGACAGATTCCCTCCGAGGCGCCGGCCGGGCCCGTCGGCACGGAACAGACAACCACGGTGCAGACCGTCGCTTCCGCTTCCGTGACGGGCGGCCCGAAGGCGTCCGCTCAGCTCACCCCGGCCGCCGGCGGGCAAATCGACCGCGCCTCCGGCCCGGCGGCCAACGCCGCAGTCAAGGGCGAGACCGGCAGCGGACCAGCCGAACTCAAGCTGGCGGCTTCGCCCGCCGGGTCCTCGCAGCAGACCGCCGGCGGGCAGGCTCGCACCGCTACAACGACGGCCGAGGCCCCGGCGACAGCCGGGACTGTCCAGACGCCACAAAAGGTACCCCCCGAAGCAGCGACGCCGTCAGCGAAAGCGGGACACGTGATCGGACACGACACGGTGATTCCGGTCGTCCGACGCGCCGGCGAGGCGCAGACGGTCGCGAAGGGATCTGCCCCCGACGTTGCCGGCCGGCCGGCGATCCCGGAACAAACGACGCGAGCGGGAGCCGTGACGGCTTCCGATTCGGCTTCCGACGCTTCGCCGACCAGGCGGACGGTGCGCGGCGTGGCCGCGAACGGGCAGGAGCATCCGACGGCCACGGTGGAGCAGAGCGACGGGGTCGCCCGGGCGCAGCGGGCCGCCTCGCCTCGTGCGGCAGATGCACAAGAGCCGTTCGCCGCGGTTGTGCGGCGGGCACCGAACGGGGAATCGTCGAGTTCATCGCCCCGCAGCGCGGCGCAGGGCGGGACGGATCGGCCGGCCATTGCGATCGGCGCGCAGGCGACACAGCCGCGCGTTGTCCGCGGGATGCGACCGGCGGAAAGCACTCGGGCGTCCGCGGCGCCGGACGCCTCCCCGGCGACGGCGAAGGCCGGCGAGGCAGCCCCGCACGGGCGGGTGCAGCTTCACGTCGGCGATGCCTCGGTGTCGGTGGCGAACGCCCCCGCGGCGGGGCAGACGACGGCGACCGTTTCCGCATTCACGCCCGCCGCGGCGCAGGGCGTTTCGGCTACGTCCGGAGTTACGCAGACGACGCCGGGCGCGCCGGCTGCATACGCCACGGTCGCCGGCACGACGTCGGATGTCGCCCCCGCCGGACGTGTCGCCGAGGCGATTCGCCTCTCGGCCGTTCGGGGCGAGCGGCGGATGACGATCCGTCTCGACCCGCCCGAGCTCGGGCAGGTCCGCGTCACGCTGCACGCCCGCGGGCGCGACGTGACCGCGACGGTCCAGGCCGACAGCGCCCGCACGCTCGGGGAGCTTCAGCGCGAGGCGGCGGCGATGGTCGACCGCCTCGGCGAGTCCGGCGTGGAGATCCGCCGGATCGATTTCTCGCTGACCGACACCCCGACGGGCCAGCACGGCGCGGACACCGGCGCCAACTCCGCCTTCGGCGGGCGCGAAGGCGCCTGGCAGCAGGCCGACGCACGCGGCGGCGACGGCGGGCGCTCGGGCGAGCATGAGGCCGATGGGCCCGGCGCGGGCGAGCCGACGCCGGACGACGAGACGAAGACGCTCGCCGGCGACGGAGCGACGATCAACGTACGGATGTGATCTCCCGCGACGCCGGCGGGAGCGGACGACGAGACAGCGACGGACGATAACACCGGGAGCCGACAGTGACGGCGATCTACAGCGGAAACACGGCCGGGGAGATCGGGACGAACTACCTCAATCTCCTGATCACGCAGCTGCGGAACCAGAACCCCCTCGAGCCGCTGGACAACAACCAGATGGCCAGCCAGCTCGCCCAGCTCTCGGAGCTGGAGCACCTCGAGAACATGGACGGCACCTTCGACAAGGTGCTGCTGGCGACGCAGATGAACCAGGCGACGGAGCTGATCGGGCGGGACGTGACGTTCACCTCGCCCGCGGACGGGACGGCGGTGACGGAGACCGTCAGCGGCGTGCGGCTCATCGACGGCGAGATCGTGCTCTACGCGGGCGAGTACGGCGTACCGCTCGACGCGGTTCAGACCATTCAGTAGCCCTTCAGGCAGATCAGGCACAGGAAAAGGAATTCCACCATGGCAAACGCACTGCTTTCCGGCGTCAGCGGGCTCAAGGCGCACCAGAACATGCTCGACGTGGCCGGCAACAACCTGGCGAACGTCAACACGCTGGCCTTCAAGGGCAGCCGGGTCACCTTTGCCGAGCTGCTCGGGCAGACGGTCCGGGAGGCCTCCCAGCCCACCGGCTCGACGGGCGGGCGCAACCCGCTGGAGATCGGCGGCGGCGTGACGCTGGCGAGCGTCGACCGCGTCATGAAGCAGGGCAGCCTCTACAACACCGGGCAGAGCCTGGACATGGCGATCGAGGGCGAGGGCTACTTCGTCCTCAACGACGGGCAGCGCGACGTCTACACGCGTGCGGGGACGTTCAGCGTCGACGCCAGCAACTACCTTGTTGACTCGACGACCGGATTCCGCGTGCAGCGGATCGGCTACGAAGGCGTCGCCGAGGGCTTCCAGGACCCGGCCAGCGCGAACATCCGCATTCCGTTCGACGCTACCCTTCCGTCGCGGGCGACCGAGTCGGTGACGTTCTCCGGCAGCCTTACCGCCGGCGAGGATCGTCCGACCACCAACCTGCTGACCTCCGGCATGCAGTACAGCGTGGACGGCTCCCCCGTCTCGGACGAGGCGCTGCTGGCCGACCTGGACCAGGCGTCCGGACTGGCGGTGGGCGACGAGATCCGGATCACCGGCACCGATCGCGCCGGCGCCGACGTCGACGTGGTGTTCACCGTCGCCGACACCGCCGCGGACACCGTCGGCGACCTGCTCGCCGCCGTCGAGGGCGCCTTCGCCGGAACGACCGCCTCGCTGGTCAACGGGCAGATCCAGGTCGCCGACAACGAGACCGGATACAGCCGCACCGACGTCATGCTCGACTACAGCGGTGCCGGGTCGTTCGAGCTGCCCGACTACTTCCGCGTCCTGACCGCCGGCGGGCAGGCGGTGCAGAACACCGACGTGGAGATCTTCGATTCCCAGGGCGTAGGGCACATCCTCTCCGCCTCGTTCGTCCGGACCAGCGACCCGAACGCGTGGGACCTGGTGCTGACGAATATGACCGGCGGGGTGGAAGCGCTCGCCGACCGGCGGATCGAGAACGTGACCTTCAACTCGTCCGGCGCCTACGCCGGCGTGGACGGCGACGATCCGTCCTTCGAGGTTGTCTTCGCCAACGACCCCGGCACGACCCGCACTGTCACGATGAATCTCGGGACCATCGGGGGGTTCGACGGCGTCTGCCTGAGCGGCGGCGACAGCACCGTCGCGGCGACCGACCAGGACGGGTACGCCGCCGGGCGGCTGACCGGCCTGAGCGTGACCGGCGAAGGCACGCTGATCGGGACCTTCTCCAATGGCGAGCGCCAGGATATCGCGGCCCTGAAGCTGGCGACGTTCCAGAACCCGGCCGGGCTGAAGAGCGTGGGCAACAACCACTACACGGTTTCGGGCAACTCGGGCGAGCCGGTTCCCACCCGCGGGCTCGGCGGAAACGCCGGCGCGGTTCGCGGCGGGACGCTCGAGAAGTCCAACGTCGAGGTGGCGGCGGAGTTCGTCAACCTCATCCAGGCGCAGAACGGGTTCCAGGCCAATGCGCGGACCATCCGCGTCGCCAACGAGCTGCTGAGGGAGCTGTCGAATCTGATCCGCTGATAACGGGCGTCCACACGGACGCAAAGCGAGAACGCCGATGCACGGATGCATCGCACAACTCGACGCCCTGGCGCGGCCTGCCGTCGGCGCCCTGACGCCGCTTGCGGCGCGGGGCGTCGGTCCGCTCGACCGCCTCCGGGCGATGCAGGACATCAGCAGCGAGAGCGAGTGGGTCTACGTCTGGTATCTCGTGATCTTCATCGTGCTCGCCGCCTGCGTCCTGTGCCTGCTGGTGCTCTGGCGCCGGCGCCGCCAGGAGGAGGGGCGCCGGGCGGAGTTCACCGAGCACGCCCGCGCCGTGGGCCTCAGCGACGAGGAGCGCCGGCTGCTGTCCCACATGGCCGAGCTGTGCGGGCTCCGCAACCCCAACACCATCTTCACCACCGACAAGGCGTTCGACATGGGCGTCGATCGCCTGCTGCGCAGCGACCGGACCGGGACCATGTCCGACGAGCTCCGGGCGCAGCTCAACGGCATGGTCGCCACGATCCGAGAGAAGCTCCGCTTCCGTCCGCCGTCGAACGAGGACCTGCGCGTCATCCACAGCAGCCGTCAGATCGACGAGGGATCAGTGGTCACCGTCAGCACCATCGGCACGGGCGAGCCGGTCGAGTGCACGATCAGCCGCTCGGACCAGGCCGAGCTCGCCCTCCGGCCGTCGCAGGACGTGTCCTTCCACGCCCGCGACGAGCTGCGGGTCCGCTACGCGGGCATGACCGGCCTGTGGGAGTTCGACTCCACCGTCCTCCGCGTGGACGACGGGGAAATCGCCATCACGCACGCCTACCAGGTGCGTCTCGTCGATCGCCGCCGGTTCAGGCGGCTTCCCGTCAAGCGAGGGGGCTGGGTGGCGCTGTTCGACTTCAGCTCGGCCGGGCCGTTCGAGGTGCCGGACTTCCACGACGCCCGGCTGACGGAGATCGCCGGGCCGGGACTTCAGCTTGAAACGGACCTGGATGTGCAGAGCGACCAGCGCGTGCTGGTCGTCCTGGACTTCGCCCCCCGGCGGGTCATCCGCGCCGTGGGCAAGGTGGGGCGGGTCGAGCGTCCGTCCGCCGACGGCACGAGAGAGATCGTGGTCGAGCTGGTGGGGCTGGCGTCGCGGGAGCTCGCCGAGCTGACGCGGATCACGAACCAGTCCGCGCGACAGACCGAAGGCGAAGCCGAACCGGGCGAGCCGCCCGCCTCGCAGCCGGCGACGCCGACCGATGCGCCGCAGCCCGCCGCAGCGGGCGGGGCAATGTGAGGGGCACCGAATGAATCCGATATCGCAATCCGTCAACACGAGCCTCGGCGCCCTGACCCGCCAGTACGAGGCGATTGCGCACAACCTCGCCAATGCCTCGACCACCGGGTACAAGCGCCTGGCGCGGGGCGCGACGCAGGAAGCGGGTCCCGCCAGGGCCTCCGGGGCGCCCGCCGTGCGCCACGAGTCACCCGTCGACTTCACACAGGGCCCGCTCACCCGCACCGGACGCCCGCTCGACCTGGCATTGCACGGGGACGGGTTCTTCGTCCTCGAGACCCCCGAAGGCCCGCTCTACACGCGCAACGGCGTCTTCCAGGTGAGCACGAACGGGCAGCTCGTGGACTTCCGGGGGCGCACGGTCGGCGGCGACGGCGGGCCGATCGTCCTTCCGCCGAACGTCGCCGTCTCGCGGGTGCGGGTCTCGCGCGACGGCGTGGTATCCGCGGACGGGCAGGAGCTCGGGCGGCTGCGGATCGTCGAATTCGAGGACCGCGCCGGGCTGACCCCGCAGGGATCGCACTGCTTCCGCGCCCCCGCCGACGCCGCGCCCGCCGACGCCGAGAGCACCGCCGTCCAGCAGGGCTTCCAGGAGACGTCCAACGTCCGCGTGGTCCGGGAGCTGGTGGATCTGATCATGGTGAGCCGCATGTACGAGGCCGGACTGAAGACGATCCAGTCCCAGGACGACCGGACGAAGAACCTGCTCCAGGCGGCGATGGGTTGACCGCCTCGATCTGACGCGAAGGAGAGAGCGATGCTGCGAGCCTTTTCGACGGCCGCGACGGGCATGACCGCCCAGCAGACGATCGTGGACGTGATCGCCAACAACCTGGCGAACATCAACACGGCCGGCTTCAAGCGAAGCCAGGTCGACTTCCAGGACCTGATGTACGTCCGCCTGTCCGAGCCCGGACAGGAGGTCGCCGCCGGCGTGATCGCGCCGAGCGGCTTCGAGATCGGCAGCGGCGTCCGCCCCGCCTCGACGCTCAAGGTCTTCACCCAGGGCGAGATGGAGAACACCCAGCGGACGCTCGATGTCGCCATTGAAGGGGACGGGTTCTTCCAGGTGACCACGCCGGGCGGGGAGGCGCGCTACACCCGCGACGGCGCGCTGCGGACCAACGCCGACGGGGCGCTGGTAACCTCCAGCGGATACACGCTGAGCCCGCAGATCACGATTCCGTCCGACACCCGGCGGATCAACATCGGCAAGGACGGCACGGTGAGCGTGCTGACCGGCGGCGATTCCTCCCCCACCGTGGTCGGGCAGATCTCGCTGGTGCGGTTCGCCAACCCCTCGGGGCTGGCGAGCGAGGGAGGCAACCTGCTGGCCGAAACGCCCGCCAGCGGAACGCCCACCGCCGGAACCCCCGGGCAGGGCGGAATCGGGACCCTCCAGCAGGGCTTCCTGGAACGATCCAACGTCCAGATGGTCACCGAGCTGGTCAACCTCATCACCGCCCAGCGGGCCTACGAGATCAACTCCCGCGCCATCAAGGCCGGGGACGAAATGCTCACCACAGCCAACCGACTGCTCGGCTAGGTAACCGGATATGAGATACGTCGTCATCGCTGCATGGATTGTCGTTGTGGCGGGCGTCGCCCCCGCGGCCGACGCGCCGCAGGTGCGCGTGCATCTCCCGCGGACCGTCCGCGTCGAGGCGGACGCCGTCACGCTGGGCGATCTGTGCGCGATCCGCTGCGCCGACGAGACGTCGCGCGAGCGGGCGGCCGGCGTGGCGATGGGGCGCGGGCCGCAGGCGGGCGAGCGGATCGTGATCGACCGGGGGACGGTGCTGTCGCGCCTCGCGACGGCCGGACTGTCCGGCGATCGGGTGCGCCTGACCGGCGCCGACGCCGTCGCCGTCACCCGCGACGAGACGGGCGTCGAATCCGGGCGAATCCTCGCCGCCGCGGAGAAGCTGCTCACCGAGCTCCAGCCGGGTCCGCCCGGGAGCGAATGGCGCCCCGCCGGCGAAATCCGCGCGATGCTCGTCCCGGCCGGGGAGGCGTTCGAGCTCCGCGCCGAGCGGCTGGACGACGCCCCGCGCGACTACGTCAGGGTCCGCGTCACCGCGGCCGCGGGGGAGCGGACGCTGGCGACGCGCGACGTGCTGTTCCGCCTGCGCTACCTGACGCGCCGGGCGGTGGCCACCGAGAATATCCGCGCCGGCGAGCGGATCACGCCCGCCAACGCGCGGATCGAGACGGTCCGCGTGGACCGCCGTCCGCTGCGGGTGTGGCGCTCGCCGTACGGCGAGACGGCCGCCACGGCCGTCGACGCCGGAAGGCAGATCACGCCCGGGATGATCCGTGACGCCTCGGCGCAGATCGCGCTGCGCCGCGGCCAGGCGGTCACGCTCAAGATCGAGACGAAGCTGTACGTCGTCACCGCCACCGGCGAGGCGATGGAGAACGGGCGAGTGGGCGACCTGATCAAGGTGCGAAACGCCCGCAGCGAGCGGATCGTGCACGCCCGCGTGATGCCCGACGGAACCGTGGAACCCCTGTTCGAGAGGTCCAAGTGATGACAATGAGCGGACGCATCGTGCTGACTCTGTTCGTGGCGGCGTGTGCCGCGTCGTCGTCGTCGGCCGGGAGCATCTGGGCGAAGGCCCACTGCGCCGGCACGGCGCCCCGACCGCTGCACTCCGACGACACCGCCCGTCGCGTCGGCGACATGCTGACGATCATCATTGACGAGCGGAGCGTCGTGACCAACGAGACGAGCCGCGAGATGAACAAGTCCTCCGCCCGCAAGGCGTCGGTGTCGGGCAACCTGGACCTGCTCGAGGCCGTCGACACCGTTACCGGCGAGCTGTTCAGCATTCCCGAGCTCGAGCTGGACAACAGCGCGGAGACCGACTTCGAGGGCGAGGCCAACTACGACACCGACCGCAAGGTGCTCGATGAGATGACCGTCACCGTTGCCGACGTGCTGCCGAACGGCAACCTGGTGGTGGTCGGCTCGCGGACGCGCTCGACGGGCGGCGACGAGCAGATCGTCCAGGTCAGCGGCGTGGTCCGCCCGAGCGACATCACCTTCGCCAACACCGTACGCAGCGAGCAGGTCGCCGAGTTCAGCCTCGTCGTCGAGCAGTGCGGGCGCGAGAACCGCTTCACGAAGCCCGGCTGGCTGGATCGCTTCCTGAACATCGTCAACCCGTTCTGAGGCGCCCATGCGACGTTCGACGACGCTCATTCTGATCGTGACGCTCCTGGCGGGCCCCGCCCTGACGGCCGCGCCGGCGGCGGACCGCTCCCGCGCAACGTCCGCCCGGCCTCGCGGCGAAGGCCTGACGAGGCGCGCGCCCGGGCGCCCCGACCCGCCGAAGGTGACCCAGCGGATCAAGGACATCGTGGACGTCCAGGGCGTCCGCGGCAACCCGCTGGTGGGCTACGGCGTGGTGACGGGGCTCAACGGCACGGGCGACGACTCGCCCGCCTCCCGCCGCGCCATCGCCAGCGCCCTGCGGCGGCTGGGGATCGTCCTCGACGCCAAGGACGTCTCGAGCAAGAACATCGCCAGCGTGATGGTGACGGCCGAACTGGGCCCGTTCGCCCACCGCGGGACCGAGCTGAGCGTGACGGTCTCCTCCATCGGCGACGCCGAGAGCCTCCAGGGCGGCACGCTGCTGATGACGCCGCTGATCGCCGCCGACGGCGAGACCTACGCCGTCGCACAGGGTGAGGTGATCGTCGGCGGGTACGCCGCCTCGGGCGAGGCGAGCAGCATCACCAAGAACCACCCCACCGTCGGGCGGATTCCCGGCGGGGCGACCGTCGAGCGGGAGGAGATCGCCGACTTCGTCGAGGACGGGCGCGTGACGCTCCTGCTCCGCCACGCCGACTTCGCGACGGCCGGGCGGATCGCCGACGCGATCAACGAAGTTCACCCGCGCAGCGCCGTCGCGGCGGACGCGTCGCAGATCGCCGTCGACGTGCCGCGCGATCTGTCGCGGGCCGAGCTGGTGGAGTTCGTCGGACAGATCGGCGCGCTGAAGGTGGAGGTGGACCAGCCGGCCGTGGTGATCATCAACGAGCGGACGGGGACGATCGTCGTCGGCGGGAACGTCAGCGTCTCGCTGGTGGGCATCTCCCACGGCAACCTGGCGATCATCACGAAGGAGCAGGATTTCGTCTCCCAGCCGCTGCCGTTCTCCGACACCGGCACGACCGAGAAGATGCACCGTACCGAGATCGACGCGGTCGAGGACGGCGGCGCCATGCACGTGATGGGCCCGCAGGTGTCCGTCTCCGAGCTCGCCCGGGCGCTGAACGCGATGGGGCTGACGCCGCGCGACCTGGTGTCGATCTTCATGGCCCTGCAGGACCAGGGCGCCCTCCAGGGGCGCGTTGAAGCACGATAGGAGCACGCGATGAGTGACCTTCCGACAATCTCCGGCCCGAGCATTCTGCCCTACGACCCCGCCGCGTCCCTGTCGCCGACGCGACTGGACGAGGCCGCCGGACGGCAGGACCCCGCCGTCAAGGCGGCGAAGGACTTCGAGTCGGTCCTGATCCACAAGCTGCTGGAGCAGATGGGCGAGACCGTCCCCGATTCCGGCCTGCTGAGCAGCGGCGCCATGCGCCAGACGCGCGGCATGTTCTGGATGCACCTGGCGAAGGAGGTCGCCGACAACGGCGGGCTCGGCCTGTGGCGCGAGATCTACGAGCAGACGGTCCGCGACGCCGGAACCGGCGCCGCCGAGACCGCACCGACCACGGAGCAGCTTCGATGATCGCCGATGACGCAAGCGAACGGGTCGCCGATCTGCTGGCCGTGCTCGACGCCGAGCTGGCGCTGATGGAGACCAAGCACGAGCGGCTGGGCGAACTGTCCGAGGCGATGATCGCCCGCGACGAGCCCGCCGTGGAGGCCGTGCTCGAACGCCTCGAGCAGACCGAGCGCGAGCAGGCCGACGTGGACGCCCGGCTGTCGGAGCTTCGCGCCGCGCTGGCGGGGCGCCTCGGACGCTCCACGGAAGAGCTTCGCCTCTCGACGCTCGCCGGGCTCCTCCCGCCGCCGGACGGCGATGCCGTTCGGGACCGTCGCGAGCGGATCGTCGCGGCGGCCGAGCGACTCCAGCGGCGCCACCTCCGCACGGCGCTGCTGCTGAGCGAGTGCGCCCGGGTCAACCGGATGCTGCTGGAGGGGCTTTGCCCGTCGGGCGCCGCCGTGACGACCTACGCGGCCGGGGGTGAGCGGGTGTGGCGCCAGGGCAGCGGCCTGCTGGATACGGAGCTGTAGACCATGCTGGACTACTCCATCGCGCTGAGCGGGCTGGACGTGGCGAGGCGGGCGATCGACGTGATCGGCATGAACATCGCCAACGCCTCGACGCCCGGATACCACCGCCAGGAGGTCAAGGTCTCCTCGATGGACTTCGCCCGCTTCGGCGACGGCGCCATCGGCGGGGCGGAGGTTTCCGAGGTCCGCCGCAAGCTCGACGGGCTGCTCGAGCGGGAGATCACCCGCCAGCGGTCCGAGATGAACCACAACGCCCAGGAGCTCGACACGCTCGAGCTCGTCGAGAGCGCCTTCGGGACCGTCGAGAACGAGGGACTCAGCGGGGCGATCAACGGATTCTTCAACGCCCTGACCGAAGCGACCGCCGACCCGACGAGCCAGGGGCTCCGCGAGCAGGTCGTCTACGCTGCCGACGCGCTCGGCGCGCAGTTCCGCGGACTGGCCGGCTTCCTCGACAACGTGCTGACGCAGGTTCGCAACCAGGCGGGCGCGTCGGTCGCGACCGTCAATGACCTGAGCGCCGAGATCGCCCGGCTGAACCGCGAGATCGCCGAGACCCGCGCGCGGGGGGGGACCGCGAACCTGCTGACCGACCGGCGCGACCAGGCGGTCAACGAGCTGGCCGACCTGGTCGACGTGGACGTCACGCGGATGGGCGACGTCGGCGGTACGATCACCGTCTCCGCCT
>CAZADC010000014.1:0-21098 GCA_964483755.1 uncultured Planctomycetaceae bacterium
GCGCGGAAGAGCATGGAAAGCTCGCCCACCGGTTCCTCGCCGGCGGCGTCGACCCCTACAACCACTGCTACAAGCGCGGGCCGTTCAGCCGGACGTGGCACCGCAACGGCGAGCCGGTCGACGAGCGCGGGCACGTGACCGACCTGATCACCGACGAGGCGGTCCGCTGGCTTCACGGCCGCCCGTCCGGCGAGCCCTGGCTTTGCTACGTGCCCTACACCGCCGTCCACGTGCCGGTCAAGGTGCCTCAGCACTGGCTGGACGAATACTGGCGGCAGGAGTACGACGCCGACCCGCATCGGGACCTGTCCTTCAAGCGCTACGCCGCCTACACCACGCAGATGGACCACTGCATCGGCCGACTGATCGATGTCGTCCAGGAGCGCTGCGAGCTGGCCGACACGCTGATCGTCTTCGCCTCCGACAACGGGGCGATTCCCGACGTCCCGATGCGAGGAGTGGAGCAATACCCCGGCCATCAGGAGGCCATGCCCCGCCTCGGGTCAAACACTCCCCTCCGCGGGCGCAAGGGGCAGCTCTACGACGGCGGCGTGCGGACGCCGTGCGTGGCGAGCTGGGCGGGAACGCTCGCCCCCGGCGAGGTCGACCAGCCCGTTCACGCGACCGACTGGATGCCGACCCTCTGCGGACTGGCCGGGGCCGAAGTCGAGAACGCCCGATGGGACGGCACGGACGCCTGGCCGGTCCTGGCCGGGGAGAGACGCAGCCTGGACGACCGGGAGATCTTCTGGAACTTCCGCGCCGACTCGTTCGCCTTGCTGCGCGGCGACTGGAAGCTCATCGCTCGCGGACTGGAGCCCGAGCCCGACGGCTGCGAGCTCTTCAACCTGACCGACGACCCGTATGAGCAGCACGACCGCGCCGGCGAACGAAACGACCTGGTGGCCGACATGCTGGAGGGCGTCCGCCGCCAGCGCCGCCTTGACGACACGTCCAAGCGTCCCGACGCCGACGACCCGATGGTCGGTTGACCACCGCGGCGCTCACCGTCGGGGGACGCCATACAGGTCACGGATTCCTGTTGGCTTCCGAGACGTGATGGCCCGCGCTGTCGGGAGAGGGAACGAAAACCCGTATGGCGTCCCCCGACAGTCAGAACGTCGAAGCAGGAACAGCGCAGCAATCTCGTCATGTACACCTGCGCTTGCATAGGATATGAAGACGTACCGCCGTGGCAACGAGCCTCCTGTCCGTTGCACGCTGACAGGATGGACGCCGACAGGCGGCAATTCCGAACGCGTGAAGACGCCCCCGGCCGCGGGCGAGTCCCACCGCCGGGCGGCGGAAGACCTGCTGACGCCCGACACGGAAAGGATCCCGCATGAAAACCCGAGCCCTGCTGATGATTGTGCCGATGCTGCTGTTCGCGGTCGGCTGCGACTCCCCCGAGCCGGCCGGGGACGCCTCCGACCAGGGCGGACAGGACGGCGCCGCCCCGGTAGAGGTTGCGCTGGACACCCCCGCCGCCGCGGCAGAGACGTTCATCCGCGCCGCCGAGAACGAGGACGCCGACGGGCTCGCCCGCTGTCTGGCCGAGGACGCCGAGGGCGAATTCCGCCCCCTTGCCGAGGGCAGCGCCTCGGCGGAGATGCTCGGCGAACTGGCGGACATGTTCGAGGGCGCCTCGGTCGAAGACACCGAGACCTCGGACGGCACGGCCAGCGTCGAAGTCAAGCTCCCCAACCATCCCCGAGGCAGGGAAACGCTGAACCTGGTCAAGGAAGGCGAGTCCTGGCGGGTGCGCGGGTTCTGACGGCGGAGAGCGCACCCCGGCATGCACATCGGAGGGCGAGCTGCGCGCCCTGCTGATCGCTGCCCTGCCGATCGGCGCCCTGCCGATTGGCGCCATGCTTCCGTCAGGAAGCATGTTCCAAGGTCGATCGAAGTGGGTCTTACGTTTCGATCCCGTTGAAGCTGCGAAGGCAGGGCATCCCGCGCCCCATCGTCGCACCGACGACGCTCGCCCCGCCGACAAGCGCTGCTCGGAATGAGCATGTTTCCCAAGGGAAACATGGCGCCCGGCTTCCCAAAGGAGATACGGCGCCCGAGTTCGCGCCCCCTACGGCTCGGCGGCGCGCTCGCGGAGGCGCGGCAACTGTCGGCGGAGTTCCTCGGCGGCGGCGGTACGGGGGAAGCGTCGGACCAGGTTCTCGCCCATCTCGACCGCCTCGACGTAGCGCCCGCGGCGGATCAGCTCGCGGATCGAGTCGCGAAGCGCTCGCGCTTCGCCCAGGCGGGCGTTCTCCTCCAGCGTGTCCATCTGCTGGAGGACGTGCTCGGCCTCGGGGCTGTTCGGGTGGGACTCCAGCAGTTCCCGCGCGGCCGACAGGGCCTCACGCCACCGGCGCTGCTCGGCGTTCCGCCGGATCGTCTCGACCAGCCGCTGCCGCTGCTGCGAATCGTACGCTTCGGCCTCGCGATCGACGCGCTCGGCCAGCCGCGCGACGTCGGGCGAGTCGGGGAACCGCTTCCGCAAGTCGCCCGCCTCCTCGCGCGCCGGGCGAAAGGAGCCCATCGCCATCAGGTCCTCGATGCGGCGGGTCCGGCGGCGGATCTCGTCGTTGCGGGCGCGGTCAAGCGCGGCCGTCAGCTCATCGTCCCGTTCGCTCCAGTCGCCGTCGGCGCGACCGGCCTGGCGGCGGAACCGCTCCAGCGACTCGCGGCCCCGGTCCACGTCACCCGCTTCGACCGCCGCGCGCACGCGATCGGCGGCCTCGTCGACGGCGCGGACGCGCAGCTCGCCCAGTCGCTCGCGACGCTCGTCGTCGTCCATCAGCAGGATCGCCTGGAGTTCGCGCACCTCCCGTTCCAAGGCGCGCAGCGCGTCGGACGGGTTGGCGCCCTCCGACAGGCGGGCGGAAGTGTGCGCGTCGTCGGACCGCTTCGGCGGAACGGGCGGCAGCGACCGGCCGGAGGGCGGCGATGCTCCCGGCAGAGGAGGGGACGGCGGCGGAGATCGGTCGACCCGACGTTCGACACGAGGCGCTCCACCCGCCACTCCGTGATCGATCAGCCACGCGAGCCCCCACAGAAGCCCGGCGAACGACCAGGTCGCCAGCATGCCGGCGACGGCGACGAGAACGAGCGCCGCCGCAGGCCGGTCGCCCCGCAACGGTGAAGCGATCAGCGCCGGCGCCGCCAGCGTTCCCGCGACGGCGGTCAGCCCGCCGAGCACCCGCAAAGACCAGCCCAGCAGCGCGGCGCCGGTCGAGGCGGGCTCGGGCGGCGCGTCGCTGCGGCTCCCTTCGCGCGTGACGGATTCATTCGGGGTCATCAACGTGCGGGCATTATACGGCGGCGCGCCGGGCGGAGAAAAGAGACGGTCGCCTCCGGCCGGAGTCGGTTGCGATGCCGCCTCGTCCTGTGCCCGTGGGGGTCGGCGCGGGCATGGCCGTGCAAGCCGCCTCCGCCGTCCTCCCCGCCGGGGGCTTACGACATGGGAACACACCCGGTCGCAACCGCCCAGGCCCCCGTCGCCCGCGTCCTCCGACAGGCCATACCACGCAGCCGGCTGCAGACTGTCACTGTTCGCCGTCGTCGGCGCCCGCCGCCACGAGCAGCTCACTGTTGGCGATCCAGAGGGCGAAGTACGGTACGTCCGCCCCGCGCCGCATCAGGAGCACGAGGAACGGATCGTCGAACCTGAGTTGCCGTTCCGATCCCCCGAGAATAACCCCGACCGCTTCTGAAGCGACTGAGGCGACTTTTCTGTTTAGGACGAAGCGGACCTGCTGCCTTGCCTCGATGATCGTCTTGCCCCGCACCTGCTCACGGCCCGCGACGAGGGTCAGCCCTGCCAGCCCGTCGTAGCGGTGCAGCACGTCGAAGCGGATGACGGGGACGACCAGGTCCCCCATCAGCGAGGCACAGTTCGAGAGTCTCGCCAGCACTTCCTGCTTCCACTCCTCTATGGCGGCTTCGGTGCTGGCCGTCGGCTCGGGCACGTTCAGGTCGGCTTCGGTCCCGGTATTCGGACATTCCGCATGCCCGAGCACTTCCTCCACAGTCTCCGCCAACGTAGCTGCCGGGGCGATCTTCGCCAGCAGGAGGCGGTCGTCGGCCGTCTTCGTCAGGAGCTCGACCACGAACTCCTGGTCGGGGTCGGTCTTCGAATCCCCCACAAAACGGTGCCAGAGGACACGGACCTGCTCGGCGCGTGATGTCCCGGATTCTGTGCTGTCATCTCCCTCAGTCCCGAAGGTGGCCACGCGCTGCTCCTCGCCGCCGAAGCGCATCGGGTCCATCTCGGCGAAGGCGGTCTCGAACGGCAGGGCGCGAGAGAGCCAGGCGTACGCGACGACGGCGTCGCCGGGAAGCGTCCCGTGCTCGGGGAGCAGCTTCGGCTCGGCGCCGCCCACCTCGGCGAGGCGCGACCGGATCTCCTCCAGGATGCCGTCGCCGACCAGCCCCGCCAGGCTCAGCGCACCGACCGGCGGGATGCTGTCGGCCGGCGTGTTCGCCCCGTTGAGCTTGTGGACCAGCGGGCTGTCCGGGTGCGTCTCGATGTCGCCGCCGGCAAGCTCGCGCAGACGGTCCCAGGCCATCTGGAAGGTCGCACACCACAGGACGTTCCTGTCCGGCTCCATCGGCTGATCGAGCGAGGCCGTCACAATCGTGCGCCGCGGGATGACCTTCCGCACGTCCGCGCCGGCGAGCACGTCCTCCGGGGCGGGAGCGGCTGCGCCGGTTGCGGGCGCTTCCGGCATGGCCGGTGGCGACGTTGTCCCGTTCGACGCCTTTGCCTGCGCGCTTCCCGACGTCCCGTCGGAGTCGGCAGGGGCGGCCGGCGGCTGAGCGGGCGGCGAGTCGCATCCCGCCAACGCCGCGAGGATCGAGGCGGTAAGCATCAGGCGCAATCCGGACATGTCATCTCCCTTCCGCCGGCCTGCCCTTCGGCCGGGCCCCGTCATCAGCTTGTCCCTGCATGACCTCATGCGGCTGCGCCAGTCGTGCGCTACGACGGCGGATATCGCGCGGCGGCCTGGGAAGCCCGCCGCGCTGCCTTGATATATCTCTCCGTCACCACCGGCCACATCGGCCGCACCAACGGCGTCTGCGGCGCATGCCGGTCGGTTCGCGGCGGGGCGGCAGTTGTGCTCATATCCCCGCGATCGGCGTCCGGAGGACCATGACGGCCTCCTTCTTCCGCGAGACGATCACGCACAGCGACCCGTCGTGGAGGATTGTGTGCGGATAGCCGTAGTCGCCGCCCTTGTGCATGCCGTCGACCTTCCGCTCGTACGGCTCGTCGGCGAGGACGCGGTGATCATCGAACCGCCGCCCGTCGGTGCTGAGCGACAGCACGAGCCGCCACCGCGCGCCGGTCTCCGGCGGGTCGGGGCACCCGACGTAGTAGAACCGCCCGTCCGGCAGCCGTCCGAAGTGGAACTTCGTGACGTTGTCGGAGAAGTCCGTCGGCTCGGGCGGAGACCAGCTCTCCCCGTCGTCGGCGCTGTCGGTCACCCACAGGCGGGGCGTGCCGCTTCGCAGCAGCATGTGCAGCACGCCGTCGTCGGTCTGGTAGAACGATCCCTCGCACAGCCCGACCGGCCAGCCCGCCTCCCGCGCGACGATGTGGAAGCCCTCGCTGTCGTCGGCGAAACGCCCGGCCATCCCCGGCGGATAGATGCCGCGCATCGTCCAGCCGCTCAGCCCGCACGGGTCGTCGGTGTACGGGAAGCAGACATTCCCGGAGATGATCAGCCGTCCCGATCGCGTCGCCTGCGGGCCGTGGTTGGGCACCATCGGCAGGTGCAGGTCGGTCGGCTCGGACCAGCTCTCGGCGTCCGTCGAGACGATCGCCTCGAGGCGGGTGTCGACGTGGTGCATGTCGTCGGGCTTGCGCTGTCCGTCGACGAGCGCGTCCGGGTGGTATTCGTATCCGCCGCAGTAGACGACCAGCCCGCCGCCGTGCTGGTGGAACCCGGCGGGCGTCAGGACGCGTTCGCAGTGCCGGCCCTGCCGCGTGTCGATCAGCGGGCGCGGCTCGCTCCAGGCGGCGAAGTCCTCGGACGTGCTGACCAGCACGCGCTGGCCGGGGGCGTCCTCGTCCCGCCGCCCGTTGGACCAGACGGCGTAGTACCGCCCGCGGAAGTGCGTGAGGCTCGGGTGGTGCGAGTAGGTCCACTCGGCCTCGGGGCGATACAGCCAGGCGGTCTGGACGTCGAGTTTCGGCAGGTCGGCCTGCGGGTCCCAGCAGTTTGTGATGTCGGACATGGCGTTCTCCCTGAACGGCATCGTACACGGACGGCGCCGGAATGGAAACAGGACGCCGGGCGGATGCATGCGGTGCGGGCGCCCCCCGGCCGTTTGTCGCAGCGCGGGCGGGTCGGTAGAATGCCGGCATGTTCGCGGCCGCCCTGCAATCCGGGAGCAACGGCAACTGCCTGTATGTCGAGGCGGGCGGGCGGAGGCTGCTGATCGATTCGGGCATTTCCGGCCGGCAGGCGGAGCTTCGTCTCGCGTCGCTGGGGCGGGACATCCGCGACGTCGACGCCGTGCTGATCTCCCACGACCACTCAGACCACGCGCGCTGCGCGGGCATCTACTCGCGGAAGTTCCACCTGCCGGTGTATGTGACGGAGGCGACGCTCGACGCGGCCGGGCGGGAGCGGCTCGGGCGGATCGACGACCTGCGGCATTTCCGCGCCGGCGAGTCGCTGGAGTTCGGCGATCTCCGCGTCGAGACGGTCTGCACACCGCACGACGGGGTCGACGGCGTGGCCTTCGTGCTCGACGACGGGCGGCGGCGCCTCGGCGTGCTGACGGACCTCGGGCACGTCTTCGACCGCCTGGTCGACCTGGTGACCACGCTCGACGCCGTGCTGATCGAGAGCAATTACGACCCGGACATGCTGGCGTCCGGGCCGTATCCGCCGTTCCTGCAGGAGCGGATCACGGGACGCGGCGGGCACCTGTCCAACATCGAGGCGGCCGGGGTGCTCGCCGACGGGACGGGCCGGCGCCTCCAGTGGGCGTGCATCGGACATCTCTCCGAGCAGAACAACGAACCGTCGGTCGCGCTGGACACGCATCGCGACGTTCTCGGCCGATCGTATCCGCTTCTCGCCGCCAGCCGGCACGAGGCGCGGGCCTTCCCCGAGATCTGACGGGCCGCGGCCGCCTATCGGGTGCGCCGACTGCGGCGGCGGAGAACCGCGGCCGCTCCGACCGCGAGCAGCGCGAGCGTCGCCGGCTCGGGGACGACCAGCACGAGATGGGCGGCGTCCGGGTCGCGCGTGTCGACGTACCAGTCCGTCAGTGTCGTGTCGGCCGCGGTGAGCCCGTCCGTCCACGAGAGCAGCGCCCCGTTGCCGAAGATGGCGTCCAGGCCGCCGGGCATCTCGTCGTCAGGGATGACGAAGACGCTCGATCCGCCGATGACGAACCGATCGCCCTCGCGACCCGCGCCGAGATCGAGGGCGATGGCGTCGACCAGATAGCCGTTGCGGGTCGACGAACCGGACCCGATCCCGCCGATCTCCTGCGTGAAGTCCACCGGGTCGTTGAGCAGGTCGATCCCCAGGTCGGTGGCATAGGTCTCCGAGACGAAGTTCAGCGGCGAGCCCGTGTCCAGCAGCGCCGTCCGGGCGGCGAAGGCGTCCGATGCGTCCTTGCGGACGTGGACCGTCAGCGTCGGGTTGTCCTCCACGTCCACCGGCTGGGCGACGCCGCCGAAGTAGTCGACCATCGTCAGCGGCACGTGGTAGACGCCCGGATCGCCGGGCGCGGGCGCCGCGTCGACGATCGACCCCGCCGCGGCGAGGTAGGTCCAACGCATGAACTGAAAGTCCCGCGGATCGACGCGCAGCACGCGTCCGCCCAGCAGGCTCATGCCCAGTACGTCCACGTCGGGATAATCGGTCGGAGCCGGACGCCGCGACGCCGCCAGCGCCATCGTTCCGTAGTCGGTGTAGAGGGAGTGGTTCTCGGAGTCCGCGTACGCCTCCTGCTGCCCCGCGACCATCAGCGTCAGCGGCTCGGTGACGTCGAAGTCCTCCGTCCCGCCGAAGCCCTCGTCCGTGAAGGTCACGCCCGACTGGATCGGGATCACGCCGCCGTACGCGTCCAGCGTGGACGCGCCCAGCAGGCAGCCCGACGCCCCGGTGTCGGCGACGGCATGCCAGGTCGTGGACGTCTGGCCGAGCAGGTCCTGTCCGGCGTACCACGTCCCGTCGGCGGGCTCGACCAGCCCGTACAGCAGCCCAACGTACCCGATGCCCGTCGGGCCCGGCGCTTCATACTGCACGTCCGCCGCTTGTGCGCCCGGCAGAGCAATGAGGAGCATAACCCCCGCCAGGACCGCCGCCAGGTGACGCTTCATCATGTCTCTCCGTGGGAAGGGATACCTCTCCCATGGATTATACCGCCGGGGCGGGAATCGACCAATCCCTTGCGCAGGGGGTTTGCCCTCACGCGCGAGGCGCCGGCGGGAGCCGGGACGACGCAATCACGCGCCGTAGAGCATGCCCTCGTCGACCATGGCCAGGTAGTTGTCCAGCGGAATGTAGTTGGCGACGCTGTTGCCGGTGCCCAGGCAGTACCCGCCGCCGGGCAGGCACTTGTCCAGCGTGTCGCGGACGCGGGCGCGGATGCCGGGCTCGTCGGCGCGGCAGAGGAAGTCCACGTCGATCCCGCCGAGCAGGGCGGTCTTCCGACCGTAGGTGTCCTTCGCGCCGCGGACGTCCTCGATGGTGTCCTCGAAGCTGTGCTTTCCGTCGATCTTCACGTCCTCGACCAGGTCGGGAATGATCTCGTGCAGCTTGCCGCAGGAGTGCAGCAGGTATGGCCGGCCGGCGTCGTGCGCCATCGCGGCCAGTTGCCTGTGCCCCGACAGCACCAACTCCCGCATGTCGTCGGCGGAGATCATCAGCCCCGTCTTGAAGCCCATGTCGTCGCTGCCCCAGATAATCCGGACGCGGTCGAACTCCATGAACCGTTTCATCTCGCCGACGTGCAGCTCCAGGATCCGCCCGGCGACGGCCTCGACCAGGTCCCGCTGGTCGAACAGCGCGTAGCACAGACTCTCGTAGCCGAACAGCCAGGTCAGGTACTCCGCGAAGTGCCCGGTGTGGCAGGCGATGCACATGTCCTCCGGCAGATTCTCCTGGAACCATTCCAGCTCGCTCGTGACCTCCGGGCGCGACGGGTCCGGCCAGGGGTACTTCTCGAAGTCCTCCCAGGACGTGATCGGGCCGGTGTGTTCGTTCATGTACGAGCGCTGCTCGCGCTTCAGCTCGGCCGTGTCCTCGGTCGTGTCGTAGTTCATCGGCATCACCATGTCCACCAAGTGGACCGACACGTGGTCCCATCCGCTGAAACGGTTGACGGCGATGAGCTTGCGTCTCTCGTAGTCCGGGTCGTCCGCCGGCACCCCCTCCATCAGGTCGAACCGTTCGGCGATGGCGTCGCGGATTTCCGGGTCGTGGAACAGCTCGATGTGATGCACCCGGTCCGGCGTGCCCTCCATGCGGATATTGGACAGCAACGCCTCGAAATCCGTCTGCCGCGGGCGGGCGAGTCCTTCGTACGTCGGCATTGTCATTCTCCTGAAGCGAAGGTCCGGCCGAACGTGCGTCGCAGCGAGCGTCCGGCCGCGCGACTACTCGAAGATCAAACGTCCGAAGCACTCCGGGCGATGGAAGTCCGGGCCGGACGTGTCGATCGGGTTCCAGCAGGCGAACTGCGGGTCCGTCTCGCCGCCGCAGCGATACAGGTTCCCGCGCCAGGCGTCGCCCGGTCGCGGGCGGACCGGCCGGCCGGTGAACTCGCTCAGCACGTCGAAGGGCAGCCGGGCAACCAGCCGCCACTGCTCGTCGTCGGGCGACTCGGCCTTGGTGGCGCCGGCTACGGACGTGGCCACCTTGATCCGGTCGGCAAGGTCTGCCTGGATCAGTCGGCGCTCGTTGCGGTCCGGTCCGAAGCCCAGGTGGAACTGCCCGCAGCAGTTCGCCTCGAAGTTGAAGTAGTGCGGGCGCTCGTCCGGCTCGACGGACGCGAAAACCTCGACGCAGCTGTCGGTGCAGACCGGCCCGTTGAGTTCGGCCACGCGAGCGGAGCTGTGCACGTCCTCGGCCGTGAAGTGCACGTAGAGGGCCTGGTCGTCGTACAGCAGCCGCGCCCGGGTGAGCTGCTTCCGACCGGCCTCGTGCCAGGGGAACCGGTCGATCGCCAGCACGTCGGCGGTGTTCCAGGCGGCGTGGTCGATCGCGCCGCCCGGGGGCACAGCCGTCCTACGGATCGTGTATTGCTTCATGTCCTGCTCCTGCGGGGCATGGCTGGAAGGCGCACCATACCGCGAGCGTTGCGGCGCGCCAACCGCCGCGCGGGCGAAACCCTTGCGTCTCTTGCGGGTCGTCCGCGAATCGCTCTAATGCGGACATGAGCGACAGTCCGACCATCGTGTGCGTGAGCCTCAACCCGGCAATCGATCGCGTCATCGAGACGCCGGAGCTGACGCTCGGCGCCCACCAGCAGGGGCGCGACGTGTCCCGCACGCCGGGCGGCAAGGCGGTGAATGTCAGCCGAGTGCTGGCCGCGCTGAACACGGCCAGCGTCGCGACGGGCTTTCTCGGCGCGGAGAACCGCAGCGCGTTCGCCCCGGCTTTCGCGAGCCCGCTGGTCCGCGACGAGTTCTTCACGCTCGACGGCTGGACACGCGAGAACGTCACCCTCGCCGATCCCGTCGCAGCGCAGGAAACCCACATCCGCTGCGGCGGGCTGGCGCCGTCCGAGCGGTTCGTCGAGCGGCTCGCCCGCAAGCTCGACCTGCTCTGCCGGTCCGACGCGACGGTCGTGTTCGCCGGCTCGCTCCCTCCGGAGATGACCCCCGAGACGTTCCGCTCACTCGTCGACGTCTGCCTTGACGCGGGCGCCCGCGCAGCCGTCGACACGCACGGACCGGCGCTCGCCGCCGTCGCCGACTGTCCGCTCTGGCTTGTCAAGCCCAACGCGGCCGAGCTGGCCCAGCTCGCGGGGCGCGAGCTGGGCGACGAAGCGGAACTGTTCCGCGCAGCCCGGGCACTGACCGATCACGTGGAGATGGTCCTGCTGTCGCGCGGGGAGAAGGGCGCCTGCCTGTTCACGCGCGACGAGGCTCTCTCGGCCGTCGCGGCCGTGCCGCAGGAGGACCTGCGAAACACCGTCGGCTGTGGAGATGCCCTGCTGGCCGCGTTCGTCGCCGGGCTGTGCTCGGGCGCGGGCCTCCGCGACGCCCTCGCCGGCGCCGTCGCCACCGCTTCGGCGAGCGCCTGCACTCTGCGCTCGGCGACCTTCGAGCCGGACGTCCGCGACGCGCTGCGGGAGACCGTCGCCGTGCGGGAGTTGGAGTGAGCCGTCCAAAACGCTTGGCTGGTCGGCGACGGACCGATAGGATGCTGATGGCTCGCGAGGGCGCAAGCCGCAATCGCAGAGGAGCAACCCGCTGTTGAAGTTCGCCAACTCGACGAAGAAGTGGCGCCTGTTTCGCGCCTGGGCCTCCCGGCGCCCTGTCTGGTGCGCCTGGCAGGTGACCTATCGCTGCAACTTCCGCTGCCGGTTCTGCCATTACTGGCACGATCCGCTCGGCCGGGCCGAGGAGCCGAGTCTCCGCCAGTACGCCGAGGGCGCCCGCAAGCTCGCGTCGTTCGGGACGCTGATGATCTCCCTCGCCGGCGGCGAGCCGATGCTGCGGACGGACCTGCCGGAGATCGTTCGCATCCTGGGGCGGCATCATTTCCCGTTCGTGACCACCAACGGGTGGTTCGTGACGCCCGAGTCGGCGCGGGAGCTGATGCGCGCGGACGTCTGGGGCGTGTCGGTCAGCATCGACTACGCCGACCCCGCCCGCCACGACGCCCGCCGCGGCATGGACGGCGCGTGGGAGCAGGCCTGGCGAGCGGTCGAGCTGCTCTCCGACGCCCGCATCCATCGCCACCAGCGGGTCAACGTGATCTCCGTGCTGATGGACGACAACGTCGACGACGTCGAGCCGCTGGTGCGCATGGCGGCCGAGCGGGACGCCTACTACATGGTCCAGCCGTACGGCTTCCTCAAGACGGGAACCCGCCGTTACGAGCACAACGACGGGCCGGTCGGCCCGCGCCTGACCGCCCTGCGCGCCGCCTGGCCGAACTTCCTGTCCAACCCGCACTACCTCGCCCGCTTCGATCAGTTCCTCGACGGCGGCGTTCCGGGATGCCGGGCGGGCAACGCCTTCTTCAACATTGATTCGACGGGCGACGTGGCGATCTGCGTCGAGCGGAAGGACCGCCCGGTCGCGAACCTCTACCGCCACTCCCCGCCGGTCATCGCCCGCCGCCTGCAGGCCGCCGCACGCGGCAACCGGTGCGCCGATTGCTGGTACAATTGTCGTGGAGAGATCGAGAGCCTCTATCGCCCGGTCTCCCTCGCCCGCTCGCTGCCGACGCTGCTGTTCGATCGCGGACGGGCGCCGAACCGGCAGGACCCCGCATCCGTATGACGCGTGGGAGATGCCTTCTCGCGACGCCGGACGCAGCGGACCATGAACGACATTCTCTTTGCCAACAAGGAGCAGCGCAGCCGGGCGCGCCGGATCAAGAAGGCGCTCTTCTCGGCCGCGGGGGCGTTCGGGCTTGGCGGCCTGATGGCGATGCGCTTCGACGAGCACTTTCTGCGGATCGAACGCCGCGACATGCCGCTGCCGGGACTGGGAGCGGACCTCGACGGCGCCACGCTCGCACACGTCTCGGATCTGCACGCCAGCCCGATCGTGCTCCAGCGATACCTTCGCCAGTGCGTCGAGCGGATCAACGAGCTGAACGTGGACTTCGTAGCGATCACGGGCGATTTCATCACCGGCCCGCATCGCTACGCCCGGCGGGTAGCGCGCATCCTGGCCGACCTGAATCCTCGAATTGCGGCCGTCGCCTGCCTGGGCAACCATGACTACGGGCTGTTCCATCCCGGCGGGCTGGGCGGCGTCCGCGGGTTGGGCGATTACCTCGCCGAACGGCTCGGCCACGCCGACATCTTCGTGATGCTCAACGAGTCGCGGGTGTTCTCGCGCGGCGGGTCGAGCATTCAGTTCGTCGGGCTGGAGGACTACTGGAGCCGCCGGTACGATCCGGAGCTGGCCTTCGAGGTCGCCCGCCGGCACCTGCCGACCATCGCGCTGTGCCACAACCCCGACCCCGCCGGCGAGATCGCACGCTTGGGCGCCCACTGGGTGCTGGCGGGGCATACCCACGGCCGCGAGAGGAACCACGACGATTCCCGCCTGGGGAACATGGTTATGCCCGTGTCGCGCAGGGAGTACTTCGGCGGGCATTACGAGCTGGCCGACGGAACGCACCTGTACGTCAACCGCGGGCTCGGCTACGCCCGACGCGTGAACATCAACTCCCGACCCGAAATCACCATCTTCACCCTCCGCCCCGCCGAAACGGCGGATTGAGCGAACGCAGCCGCGACCGGCCGGTGCCATGCTTCCTTCAGGAAGCATGCTCCAATGCCAATCGCTGACAGGCGGGTACTTCTACGGGCTGGGAACTGCGCACGACGAAGTTCGGTGTGCCTTGCGGGAGCGATCATGCTGCTCGTCGAGCTGAACAGCTCGGAATGAGCATGTTTCCCAAGCTAAACATGGCACCGGCAACAAGAAGGCACACAATGCCCTGTCAACACAGATCGGCCTAACGGGTCTTCATGTAGTCGCGCTGCATCTTCAGCGTTTCCGATGTCGAGGCACCACCAGCGCCTTCCGGCTTCGCTCCAGCGTGGTAGTCTTGTGCAAAGAAGAATGCAGTGTTGAGCTGGTATATGTCTCCATCCGACAACCAAGTCTTCTCAGTCAAGTGGATTAACCAGTCCCAAACATTGTCTGGGCCTGGGCGGGTTTCCCACAGCCGATTCTTGGCGATGAAGTACGGCGGCCCCTCGGGCCCACCCCAGGCCATGCCTTCAGTCGTCACTACCCAGTTGCCAAAACGAATGACTTCCACGCCGTGTTCTTCTGGATCATACATACGTTTCTCCCTTCCCTTACGTGGTCATCACCAAGCACTGTCTTGGGTCCGTCCTGCCCCGAGGATATCAAACAACTCTGGTTCACACTGAAAACTGGATCGCCACCTTGCGTGCCATCGTGCTTGGCGGCTCTCCAATTCTCACCATCATGCTGAGTTTCTTCTGCCCTTCCCCCTCTGCTTCCTCGGCGTCTCTGCGGCCGATCCCCACGCATCGATCTCTCCGCTTGCGGGCATCCGCCGGTGGTGCTACTTCTTCTTGCCCTGCTTCTGCTGCTGTTTGCGGATCTTCGCCCACGCATCCTTCAGCGTGGCCGTTCGGTTGAAGACGAGCCGGTCGCCCGTCGTGTCCGGGTCCACGCAGAAGTACCCGCGCCGCTCGAACTGGACGATGTCCCCCGGTGAGGCGTCCGCCAGGCTCGGCTCGACGCGGGCGTCGGAGATCACCTCCAGCGAGTCGGGGCTGAGGTTCGCCGTGTAGTCCTCACCCTCGCCCGCGTCGGTGGGGTCCTCGGCGCTGAACAGGTGATCGTACAGCCGAAGCTCGGCCGGGAGCGACTGTTCCGCCGCCACCCAGTGCAGCGTCGCCTTGACCTTCCGCCCGTCGGGCGCGTCGCCGCCCCGCGTGGCCGGGTCGTACGTGCAGCGCAGCTCGATCACCTCGCCGTCGTCGTCGGTGACCACGTCGGTGCAGGTGATGAAGTAGGCGTACCGCAGGCGGACCTCCCGGTCCGGCGCGAGGCGGTAGAACTTCTTCGGCGGATCGATCATGAAGTCGTCCCGCTCGATGTATATCTCCCGGCCGAAGGGAACCTTCCGCGTCCCGGCCGATTCGTCCTCGGGATTGTTGATCGCGTCGAGCTGCTCGGTTTCGCCGGCGGGGTAGTTCTCGATGACGACCTTCAGCGGGCGGAGCACGCCCATCACGCGCGGCGTCCGGCGGTTGAGATCCTGGCGCAGGAAATGCTCCAGGAGCTGGATTTCGAACACGGCCGGGTACTTGCTGATGCCCGTGTGCAGGGAGAAGTCGCGGATCGCCTCGGGCGTGCAGCCGCGCCGCCGCATGCCGCAGAGCGTCGGCAGGCGGGGGTCGTCCCAGCCGTTGACGCACCCCTGCTCGACCAGGGGGCGGATCAGCCGCTTGCTCATCACCGTGTAGGTCAGGTTGTAGCGGGCGAACTCGATCTGCCGCGGCACGTGGATCGGCTCGGCGCGGTCCTCGTTGATCTTCTCGATGAACCAGTTGTACAGCGGGCGGTGGTTCTCGAACTCGATCGAGCACAGCGAGTGCGTGACGCCCTCGATCGAGTCCTCCAGCCCGTGCGCCCAGTCGTACATCGGGTAGATGCACCACTCGTCGCCGCGATGCGGATGGCGGGCGTGGAGGATGCGGTACATCACCGGGTCGCGCAGGTTCATGTTCGGGCTGGCCATGTCGATCTTCGCGCGGAGCACGCGGGCGCCGTCGGGGAACTCCCCGGCCTTCATGCGGGCGAGCAGGTCGAGATTCTCGTCAACGGGGCGGTCGCGATGCGGGCTCTCGCGCCCCGGCGCGGTGAGCGTGCCGCGGTACTCGCGGATCTGCTCGGCCGTCAGGTCGTCGACGTAGGCGCAGCCCTTTTCCACCAGCTCGACGGCGTACTCGTACATCTGCTCGAAGCAGTCGCTGGCGTAGTAGAGGTGCTCGCCCCAGTCGGCGCCCAGCCAGGCGACGTCGGTCTTGATCGCCTCGACGTACTCGGCCTCCTCCTTCATGGGATTGGTGTCGTCCATGCGGAGGTGGAACTCGCCGTCGAAGTCGCGGGCGATGCCGTAGTTCGTCCAGATCGCCTTGGCGTGCCCGACGTGGAGGTAGGCGTTGGGCTCGGGCGGGAAGCGCGTCACGACGCGGTCGCAGCGTCCGGCGTCGAGGTCCTCGCGGATCGCACGGCGGATGAAGTCGGCGGATGCGGCGTCGGCGTTGTCGGGCATGCGGGGACGCTTGCCTTTCCTGCGCGTTCGGTTCGCGGCTACTCGGGGAACTCGCTCGTGAGCTTGCGGTAGAACTCGGCGAAGTCGTACTTGCGCTTGGAGGTTTCCATCCATTCCATCGCCGCCCGGGGGTGCTGGTTGCGGATGCCGGTGAGCATGTAGGGGATGTGGTAGCCCCAGTCGAGCTGCAGCGTCAGCGGGATGATGTGCTTGCCGATGACGTCCAGCAGCGGGGCGATGTCGAACGCGGGGTTCTTGAGGAAGCCCAGCAGCAGTTCGGTCGGGCAGTTTCCGGCCGCCCGGCCGAGCCCGTAGAGCGTGCCGTCGAGGTAGTTGGCGCCCTTGATGACGCCCTCGATGGTGTTGGCGAAGGCGAGCTGCTGGTTGTTGTGGAAGTGAGCGCCGACCTCCTTGGTCTTGATGTACATCTGGAACTTCTCGACCAGGTAGTGCACTTCCTCGCTGTAGAGCGCTCCGAAACTGTCGACGATGTAGACGGCGGCGACGGAGGTCTCCTCCTCGATCTGCTGGAGCGCCTCGTCCAGCGCGGGCGAGCCCTCCTGCGAGATCGCCATCACGTTGATGGTCGCCTCGTAGCCCTTGTCGGTGGCGTTGTTGGCGAGGTGGATCGCCTTGTCCACGTCCTTGACGTAGGTGGCGATGCGGTACATGCCCACCACGGACTCGTCGGACGGCGGGACGTCCTCGGCGACTGCCTTGTGGGCGTCCTGCATGACGCAGATCTTCGTGTGCCCGGGGTCGATCCCGTCGGTGACCTGCCGCAGGTGCTCCTCGTCGCAGAACCGCCAGAGCCCGAACTGCGAGGGGTCGAACATCTCCTTGCTGTTGCGGTAGCCCAGCTCGACGTAATGAACGCCCGACGCGCAGATCGCCGCGTAGACGGCGCGGACCGTCTCCGGTGTGAAGTACGAGTCGTTCGCCAGCCCGCCGTCGCGGATCGTGCAGTCGACTACCGTAATCTCCGGACGAAACATGGATGATTCTCCCAGCATGGTCTGCTCCACTTCGCCGGACCGCCGCCGGGCGCACAAAGCGCCCCGCTCCGGTCGGCCCGGCCGTCGGGGTATCTTACACGAATGCCCGCCGCTTGTCTTGCCGCGATCGGCTGCGCTGTGCGGCGCGACGGCGGCATCATACAATGCACCCGTGGAACGAAGAAACTCCATTCACGACCTGGCGGCCGTCCGGGACCACCGGCGGCAGTGGCGTCAGTGCCTGTACGTCTACCCCGTCATCTCCCGGCGAAGCGGCGGGCTGAGCGTCGGCGTCAACCTGAACCCCGACAAGGGCTGCACCTTCTCGTGCGTGTACTGCCAGATCAACCGCCGCGTCCGACGCGGGCTGACGGAGGTGGACCTGGAGATTCTCGCCGACGAGCTGCACCTGGCGCTCAGCGAGGCCGTCAGCGGACGCCTGTGGGCCGAGCCGCGCTTCGCCGAAACGCCGGCAGCGCTGCGACGGCTCAACGACATCGCCTTCAGCGGCGACGGGGAGCCGACCTGCCTGGCCAACTTCGACCGCGCCGTCGCCGTCGCCGACGCCCAGCGGCGGGCGCTGGGGCTCGAGGACGTCCGCATCGTGGTTATCACCAACGCCTCGCACCTGCGGGGCGGGGCATTCCGCCGGGCGCTGGGGATCCTCGACGCCGATCACGGGGAGATCTGGGCGAAGCTCGACGCTGGGACGGAGGAGTACTTCCGTCGCGTCAATCGCCCCGCGGCGGGCCTGACGCTGGCGAGGATCGTCCGGGACATCGCCGAGGTGGCGACCGGCCGGGCGGTGGTCCTCCAGAGCCTGTTCGCTCGCCTGGAAGGCGAGGAGCCGCCGCCGCCGGAGATCGACGCCTACTGCGATCGCGTGCGGGAGATATTGGACGCGGGCGGACAGATCCGCCTGGTCCAGGTGCACACCGTCGCCCGCCCCCCGGCCGAGGCGTCCGTCGCCCGGCTGCCGGATGACCGGCTCGACGCCGTCGCAGATCGCGTCCGGCGGCGCATTCCGGACGTTCCCGTCGAGGTCTACTACGGCGCCGACGTGCCTCCCCAGCAGCCGTGAACCGCACTCTCGACGTCGAGCGCAGCGGCCTTCCCAGGCCGCCGCGTGCTCGGGCGTCCGAGAGCCGGCTCGTCGTGCCGAAGCCCCACGGTCTGACGTGACGCGGCGCCCTCGGAAGGACACGGCGCTTCACGTGCCGTGCTCCCGACACGTCCCGGAAGGGCGGTGCAGCGATCTGGAAGGGCTGTGCCGCGGTTGAACGCCGCCGGCGGGGCGGGTACACTCTGCGGCTTGACTCGTGGGGTCCCGGACGGACCCCCGGACCCGATCGGAACCGACCATGCAACCATTCACCGACGAGATGAAACGCACGCACACCTGCGGCGACCTGCGCATCGAGGACGACGCGTCGCGCGTCCGCCTCTGCGGGTGGGTCCGCAGCTACCGCGACCACGGCGGCGTGGTGTTCATCGACCTCCGCGACCGCGACGGGATCACCCAGGTGGTCTTCGACCTCCCCGAGGACCCGAACGATCCCGAGCAGGCCGAGCGCTACCGCCAGGCCCGCGCCCTGCGCAACGAGTGGGTCATCGCCGTCACCGGCGTGGTCCGCCCCCGCGGCCCGGAGCGCGAGAACCCCAAGCTCCCGACCGGGAAGATCGAGGTGCTCGGCGAGCAGCTCGCGGTGCTCAACCGCTCGGACGTGGTGCCCTTCGAGCCGGACGAATACTCGGACGTGTCCGAGGAGCTGCGTCTGAAGTATCGCTACGTGGACATCCGCCGGGCCGAGATGGCCGACGCGCTGCGCATGCGCCACCGTATCTGCCGGACGATGCGCCGCGTGCTGGACGAGGAAGACTTCGTCGAGGTCGAGACGCCCTTCCTGACCAAGTCCACGCCGGAAGGCGCCCGCGACTTCCTGGTTCCCTCGCGACTCCAGCAGGGAACGTTCTACGCCCTGCCGCAGAGCCCGCAGCTGTTCAAGCAGATTCTCATGGTCGGCGGAATGGAGAAGTACTACCAGATCGTCCGCTGCTTCCGCGACGAGGACCTGCGCGCCGACCGGCAGCCGGAGTTCACCCAGCTCGATCTGGAGATGAGCTTCTGCACCGAGCAGGACGTGATCGACGTGACCAACCGCGTGCTGCGGGCGGTGTGCGAGGAGTGCGGGCGGCCGTTCCCGGACGAGGCGCCCGTGATGACCTACGACGAGGCGGTCTCGCGCTTCGGCACGGACCGCCCGGACCTGCGATTCGCCATGGAGCTGGTCGACGTCGGCGAAATCGTCGCCGGAACGGAGTTCAAGGTTTTCGCCGACACGCTGGCCGGCGGCGGGGTGGTCAAGGGCCTGTGCGTCAGCGGCGGGGCGAAGTTCACCCGAAAGGAGATCGACGCGTACACCGCCTTCGCCGGCGAGTACGGCGCGAAGGGGCTCGCCTGGTGCAAGGTCGAGTCCGACGCCTTCGCCGGCGGCGTCAGCAAGTTCCTCGACGCCGAAACGCAGGCCGGCCTGCGGGAAGCGTTCGGCGGCGCGGACGGCGACCTGCTGCTGTTCATCGCCGACAAGCCGACGGCCACGAACCGCATCCTCGCGGCGCTGCGCGTGAAGCTCGCCCGGGACCTCGAGCTGTTCGACCCGGAGGAGTTCGCGTGGTGCTGGGTCGTGGACTTTCCGATGCTCGAGTACGACGAGCAGACGAAGCGCTACGCCGCCATGCATCATCCCTTCACGGCCCCGAAGCCGGAGGAGATGGACAAGCTCGACAGCGACCCCGCTGCCGTCAAGTCCCGCGCCTACGACGTCGTGCTCAACGGCATGGAGCTCGGCGGCGGGTCGATCCGTATCCACTTGCCGGAGGTCCAGCAGCGCGTGTTCCGGGCGCTGGGCATCGGCGAGGAGGAGGCGAAGGAGAAGTTCAGCTTCCTGCTGGACGCGCTGCGGTTCGGCGCGCCGCCCCACGGCGGGCTGGCGCTCGGGCTCGACCGCGTAGTCATGCTGATGGCCGGCGGGCAGAGTCTGCGGGACGTAATCGCCTTCCCCAAGACCCAGCGAGGCGCCTGCCCGCTGACCGGCGCGCCGGGATACGTCGACGACGCCCAGCTCGCCGAACTGGACCTGCGGACGATCGTCCCGCCCAAACACGGCGAAGGCGAAGGGCACTGGACCATGGAAGGCGGCGAGGTGACCGATCGCTGACGGCTGGCCCCCGCGAAAGGACACGGACATGATTCAGCTCTACTGGAAGAACGCCACCGACAAGGTTGTCGGCCCGGACCACGGGATCACCGACGAGGACATCCGCGACGTCGAGGGGGGGCTGCTGGCCGCCCACGAACGGGTGCTGGAGCAGATCCGCGCCGGGCGACTGGGCTACGCCGCCCTCCCGACGCACACCGAGTACCCCGCGCAGGTCAAGCGCCTCGTCGACCGCTACCGCGACGACACCACCGACATGATCGTCCTCGGCATCGGCGGCAGCGCGCTGGGCAATCTCGCCGTCCAGTCGGCGCTGAACCCGTCGACCTACAACCTGCTGTCCGACCGCAAGCGCGGCGGCCCGCGGCTGTTCGTGCTGGATAACGTCGATCCGTCCCTCATCAAGGACGTGATAGGCCTGCTCGGACGCCGCCTGAAGAGCACGCTGATCAACGTGATCTCCAAGAGCGGCGAGACGGCCGAGACGGCCAGCGAGTTCATGATCTTCCGCGACCTGCTGCGAAAGCGGCTGGGCGAGGGCTACGGCGAGCGGATCGTCGCGACGACCGACGCCGAGAAGGGCACGCTCCACGACATCGCGAAGCGCGAGGGCTACGCCATGCTGCCCGTCCCGGGCGACGTCGGCGGGCGATTCAGCGTGCTCTCGCCGGTCGGGCTGTTCAGCGCGGCGATGTGCGGCGTGGACATCGACGAGCTGCTCGCCGGCGCCGCGGCCATGAAAAAACGCGTCGAGAACCCCGAGTGGATGGCCAATCCCGCCTGCGTCCTGGCCGCCGTCAAGCTGCTCGCCTACGCCAAGAAGAACAAGCCCATCCACGTGATGATGCCCTACTCCAACCGCCTCCACGACCTGGCCGACTGGTACCGCCAGCTCTGGGCCGAGTCGC
>CAZADC010000015.1:0-11167 GCA_964483755.1 uncultured Planctomycetaceae bacterium
CGACGAGTCCAGCGGCAAGCGCGAGTTCCGTTTCGTCCCCGGTCCCATCTTCGCGCACATCGTCCTCGCGGACGAGATCAACCGCACGCCGCCCAAGACGCAGGCCGCCCTGCTGGAGGCGATGCAGGAGCGCCAGGTGTCGGTCGGCAACACGATGTACAAGCTGGAGCTGCCGTTCTTCGTCCTGGCGACGCAGAACCCGATCGAGCAGGAAGGCACCTACAACCTGCCCGAGGCCCAGCTCGACCGGTTCATGTACCTGATCGTCGTGGACTACCCCGAGGGCGACGAAGAGGTGGAGATCCTCAAGCGGACCACCACCAACTACTTCGACCCGCCCCAGCAGGTCATGAGCGGCGAGGAGATCCTCAAGTACCAGCAGATCATCCGCGAGGTGCTCGTCCGCGACGACCTGTACGACTACGTCGTCCGCCTGGTGCAGGCGACCCGCGTCACCAAGGACTACTGCCACCCCTACGCCAAGGAGTGGGTCTCCTGGGGCGCCGGACCCCGCGCGTGCCAGAACCTGCTGCTCGGCGCGAAGGCGCACGCCTTCTTCAACGGGCGCTCGCACATCACCACCGAGGACATCCACGCCGTCGCCCACGCCGTGATGCGCCACCGCGTGATCGTCAACTACGCGGCGATCTCGGAAGGGATCAACTCGGACATGGTGGTCGACCGCCTGCTGCAGGAGGTCGAGCTGCCCAGCGAGGCCGTCACCGCGTAGACCCGCCCCGCCGCGGACGAACGGGCAGACGGCACGACCGCCGGGCGACGGTTCGTCCGGTGCCCGACGTCATTCGACAGGAAGAAACGAGCCCTTGGCGCGACAGACCCGCACAGAACGAACCATCCAGGAGATCCTTCAGCCGCAGGCGAAGGAAGCGCTGCACCACCTGGAGCTCCTCGCCCGCCGAACGGTCGCGGGGCTGCTGCACGGCGTGCACAAGTCCAAGCGCAAGGGCGTCAGCACCGAGTTCGACCACCACAAGAACTACCAGCCGGGCGATCCGCTCAAGCACGTGGACTGGAAGGTCTCGGCGCGTCACGACCGCTACTACGTCAAGCGCTACCTCGAGGACACCGCCCTGACGGTGCGGATCGTCGTCGACCGCAGCGCGTCGATGCTCCAGGCGACCGAGGACCGCCCGAGCAAGTACCTCCAGGCCTGCCGCATGGCCGCCTGCCTGGCGTACCTCGTCATCAAGGAGCGGGACTCGGCGGCGGCGGTGCTCACCTCGGCGGGCGGGACGACCTGGCTGCCGGCCGGCAGCACCGAGCGCCACCTCGTGGCGATTCTCCGCACCCTCGCCACCCACGACGCCGTGGCCGAGGACAACGTCGGACGATGTCTGCGGACGATCCTCGATCGCGGCGAGCGCAAGGGGCTGGTGGTGCTGGTCTCCGACATGATGTACGACCCGGCGCCGGTCCAGCGCGAGCTGGCGCGCCTGTCCGCCCAGGGGCACGAGGTGCTGCTCCTCCAGCTCCGCGACCCGACGGAGGAGGACTTCCCGTTCAACCGCTGGGTGCAGTTCGGCGATCTCGAGGACCCGTCGGTCCGCCACCGCGTGGACGCCGTGCCGCTCAAGAGAATCTATCGGGAGGAGTACGAGGCGCTCATGGAAGAATGGCGGACGTGGTCGAAGAAGTTCAACGTCCACTTCGTCAGCCTGCGGACGGATGAAGCCCTGGAGGCCGTGCTGTCGCGGTACCTCGCCTTCCGGGCCGGCGTCGAGGGGAAGCACTAGGCGATGTCGTTCCTGAACCCCTCCTATCTCTGGGTCCTCCCGGCCGGGCTGATCCCGATCATCATCTACTACCTGATGCGCTACCGGTCGCTGCGCGTGGACTGGGGGGCGAACTACGTCCTCGAGCGCGCCCTGGAGCGTCTCCGCAAGAAGCTGTACCTCGATCAGATCATCCTGCTGGCGCTTCGCGTGCTGGCGTGCCTGGCGATCGTGCTGGCGTTCGCCCGCCCGGCGTCGCGGTCCAAGAGCGCCACGGTGACCGGAACGGGCGTGCACCACGTGCTGCTGGTCGACCCCTCCTATTCCCAGCTCGCCGGACCCGAGGGATCGAGCCGCTGGGAGCGGGCCACCGAGACGATGAGGCAGCTCGTCTCGACCTGGGGGCGCGGCGAGACCTGGTCGCTGTACGTGATGGGTCGCGAGCCCGGCTGGCGGGTCGAGGGGCGCACCGTCGCCTCGGCGGCCGATTCGCGCGCCGTGATCGACGAGATCGGGATCGAGGAGGCGTCGTCGTCGCTGTCGAAGGCGATGGAGGCCGTCGCCGAGAAATTTCCCGCCGGCGAGAACGTCGAGGTGTTCGTCTTCGCCGACGACCAGGCGAGCACCTGGGAGCAGATGGACCGCATCGCGCCCCCGACGGCGGGCGAGGCGAGCGTCTACTGGGTGAATCCGCCGATCGAGTCGCGAGGCAACCTGGCGGTCACGAGCGTGCAGTTCAGCCACGAGCGCGTGCTGGTCGACCACCCGGTGCGGGTGTTCGCCTCCGTGCGGAACTTCGGCGACGAGCCCGTCTCCGACGCCCCCGCCGAGGTACTTATCGACGGCGCCTTCTACGCTCGCGAGGCGGTTTCGCTCCTGCCGGGGCAGGAGGGCTGGATATCCTTCGACACGCGGTTCGACGAACCGGGCGCCCACTATGTGACCGTCCGCCTCGGCGACGACGCCCTGACATTCGACAACAGCATGTCCGCGGGCGTCAAGGTGTCCGAGGCGTTCGACGTGCTGGTGCTCCGCGACGAGAACGTCGAGGAGAAGTTCGCCTCCGCGTGGGGGTTCCTGGAGATTCTCGGGCGCATCGAGGAGATGACCGCCGAGGACGACGAGCCGCTGTTCACAATGGGCCCGCTCCGCCTGAGTCTCTGCGAGGGCGAGTGCCCCGCCGAGCGCCTCGAAACCGCCGACGTCGTCCTGCTGGACGGCGGACGCACCCTCGACGCCGCCCTCGCCGCGAAGCTCAAGGCCTTCGTCGCCGACGGCGGCGGACTCGTGCTGGCCGCAGGGGAAAATGTCAATCCCGCGCGGTGGAACGAGCTCCTCTCGGCCGCGGGGCTGCTGCCCGCGCCGCTGGAGCGGGCGCGCGTGGAAAGCATCGGCGGCGAGCGCTACGCCTCGCTGGCGAGGTCGGAGTTCGAGCTCCCGGCGATGCGCGCGTTCGAGACCCTCGAGGACGGCGACATCGCCAACGCGAAGTTCTACAGCTGGTACGAGTTCGGCGAGCCGGCGCCGGAGACAGAGGTCCTGATGCGCCTCGCCGACCGGACGCCGTTCCTCCTTCGCCGGCGAGAGGGGCTGGGGAGCGTGCTGCTGATGGGCTCCGGACTGAGCGGGCGCGGAAACAACCTGATCGTCCGCGAGTTCTACTTCCCGCTGGTCTTCGCGCTGTTCAGCGAGGCGGCCAGCGGCGGCGTATACCCCCGCACGGTCCCCACCGGCGAAACCATCCGCGTGCGGGTGACCGACACCACGGGCGTCAAGGGCATGACCTTCGACCTCCCCGGCGCCCAGGCCGCCGTGCCGCTCGATCCGCAGGAGGTCGACGGCGAGCTGCGCGCCTCCGCCGTCGGCGGATCGCCGGTGACCGGGCTGGCGTCCGTGCTGGTCGTCCGCGCCGGCGGGTCCGAGCGCGTGTGGTACGGCGTGCAGGGTCGGCGCGTCGACAGCGACATCCGCGCCGTCGACGCCGCTGCGCTCGCCCGGGCGGCCGAGCGATTGAACATCACCGAGGCCGCCGACTGGCGGCAGCTCGACGAAACCCTCCGCGCCCAGCGGCGCGGCGCCGAGTGGCACCACTGGGCGATGATCGCCCTGCTGGCGCTGCTGATCGGCGAGATGCTCATGCAGCGGCGGTTCATCTGAGCCCCGCGACGAACTGACTGAACGTGCAACCGACACAGGAAACACAACTCGACCTGCTCTTCGGCGTGTCGATCTCGCCGTGGTGGCTGCTGCTGTTGCTGCCCCTCGCGGCCGCGGCGGGATGGGCGCTGTACCGCGCGCAGTTCCGCGACGTCTCGCGCCGCAGCTCGGCGGTGCTGCTGGGCGTGCGCATCGCCCTGCTGGCGGGCGTGGTGTTCCTGGCGTTCCGCCCGAGCCTGATTTACCGGCGCGTCCTGACCTATCCCGGACGCGTCATGCTGGTCGTCGACGACACGATGTCGATGGCCGCACGCGACACGGCGATGTCCGACGCCGAGGCGCTCCGCGTCAGCCGGGGGCTGGGCAACCGCACCGACGACCAGGCCGAGACGTACTACCGCCTCGCCGCGATCCTCACCGACATCCAGGCCCGCCTGCGGACCTTCCAGGACTTCGCCCGCGGCGCCGACCGCGAGAGCGACCGGTTCTGGGACCGCGCCGGCGAGGCGCAGGACGCCATTCTCGGCGAGTACGAGGAGTTCATGCGCCTGGGCGAGACGGCGCCGGCGCTGGGCGAGGAATCGGCCCGCCGCTTCGCCGCCGTCGGCGCCGAGGCCGCCCGCCTCCGCGATCAGCTCAGCACGTTCTTCGCCGGCGAGCGAAGCCCCGGGCGCTCCGCGTACGACCAGTACGCCCGCCGCCTGCAGGAGCTGGCGGACGTGCTCACGGCGCTGCAGGGCATCCTCGACGAGCGATCCATCGCCGCCGGCGACGCGGCGCTGACCGCCGCCGCCGAGGCCGTCCGCGGACGCACCCGCCTGGACCTGCTGGCCGAGAAGGTCAGCGAATCCCGCGACACGTTCGACACGATGCTCGGCAACCAGGGCGTGCAGTTCGTCCGCCTGAGCGACGGGGAGGTCTTCGCCGCCGACGCCTTCGCCCCGGCCGACGTCGAGCCCGCCGACGCCGTCACCGACATCGTCGGGCGCCTGAACGACCTGAGCGCCGCCGAGAGCGATTTCCCGCTCAGCGGAGTCGTCCTGCTCAGCGACGGGCGCGACCTGGCCGGCGGATCGCTCGACGCCCTCGCCCAGGCGATGTCGCGCAAGCAGTCGCCGGCGTACGCGGCTGCCGTCGGGAGCGTCTCCGAGCCGGTGGATCTCGCCGTGCTCCGAACGATCGCCCCGCCGTTCGCGGTGCAGGGCAGCCCGGTCAACGTCCGCGTCCGCGTGAAGACCGCCCTGCCGAAGCCCGTCCCGGTGAAACTCGACGTGCTGCACGCGGAGGAGGTCGTCGCCTCGGAGACCTACGAGCTCGGCGCGGCCGACGAGCAGGTCGTCAACATCGCCTTCACGCCCGAGGCACTCGGGCTGTTCCGCTATACGCTGCGGTTCGAGCCGACCGGCGGCGAGTCGTTCCCGATCCGCAACAACACGGCCGACTTTGCCGTCAACGTCCGCGAGGACAAGGTCCGCGTCCTGATGCTCGACTACAAGCCGCGCTGGGAGACGCGTTTCGCGCTGAACATCTTCCGGCGGATGGACTACGTGGATCTCAATGCGATCATCGTGCTGACCCAGCCGGACCAGACCCTCACCCGCGGCGTGCAGGAAGGCGCCTGGCCGGCGAGCCCGGCGGCGCTGCAGATGTACGACCTGATCGTCCTCGGCGACATCCCCGCCGACCTGCTCAGCGCCGACGAATGGGACGCGCTCGCAACGGCCGTGCTCGACCAGGGCAAGACGCTCTGCCTGCTCGCGCCGGGCGAGAGCCCCGTCCCGCAGCGACACGCCGACGCCCTGCTGCCGGTGGCGCCGACCGGCGACGCGACGACCGCCCCCGCCCGGGAGATCGCCGGCGACCCGGACGCTCTGCGGCTGTCACCGGCCGGGCGGGTCCACCCGATCACCCGCGCCATGGGCGGCGAGCCGGGGCTCGACGTGGTCGACGAGGCCGGCGCCGGCTCGCTGCGACCCGACACGCAGCTCCTCCTGAGCGAAGTGCGATCCGGGCGCTCCCTGCTGACCGGGCGGCTGGCCGGGACGGGCAAGACGCTGCTGATCGGCGCCGACCGTCTGTGGAAGCGCCTCAACCCGACGATGCTCGACGCACACGGACAGGCGTTCGTCTCGATGGTGACCTGGGCGATCGAAGGCGGCTTCACGAGCGAGGACGCGGACGGCCCGCGGCTCGCGCTGGACCTGCGGACGCTGCGGACCGACGGCACGGCCGCGTCGAGCGAGGTGTGGGTGTACGACCCGCCCGCCGACGCCGTCATCGAGGCGATCGTCAACGACGAGACCGCCGCCCAGGCCCCGGCCGAGCCGCCCCGCGTGGATGCGGCAATGGCCCGCGCGGAGTTCGACGCCCTGCCTGCCGGCGAGGTGCGCTTCGCCCTCGGCGGCGCCGAGCAGATCGTCAGCGAGCCGATCCTCGTGATCCGCGACGATCCGGAGCTCAAGCGGCTCGCCCAGGACGCGGAGTTCCTGACCGACCTGGCCGCCTCGACCGGCGGCGCGTACCGCCCGTTCTACGAGCTGGAGCGTCTGTTCATGCAGTTCGAGCCCAAGCAGCGCGTGGAGAAGATCGAGTCGGTCTGGCGGATGTGGGACGCCGCCACGATCCTCGCCCTGCTGCTGGGTCTGCTGACCGTCGAATGGATCTACCGCAAGCTGGTCGGGCTGGTCTGACCGGCGCAGGACCGTTGGCCGCAAGAGCATAATCGACAGGACATGAAAGCCGGAGCCCCCACGACGTGCCGTTGAAACTCGGACATCTTCCCGCCTCGGTCGCCCGCCCGCTGCGGTCGTTCTACCGCCGCAAGCGGATGCTGGAGCTGCTGCGCATCTTCGCGGTCGCCGCGGCGGTGTACCTGCTCGCGGGGCTGCTCGTGATGCACCTCGACCGCTTCCTGTTCCTCGACCAGTCGACGCGCGTCTGGCTGTCGTACTTCGGGCACCTTCTCCCGGCCGAGCTGCTGCTGGCGCTGCTGATGTGGTGGATCGTCCGGCGTCCCGGCGTGGCGCAGGTCGCCTACGAGCTGGAGGGACGCCTCCCGACCGGCGAGGCGAACCTGGAGCGGTACGTGACGCTGGACAACGTCCTCGCCCGCGGCGGGTACGAGCGGAGCGAAGTATCGGCCGACCTGGTCGCCCAGCTCCGCGCCGCCACCGAGGAGCACAGCCGTTCGCTGAAGGCGGGTCGGCTGGTGCGCGACCGCTACCTCCGCCGCGCCCTGGTCGCGGTGGGCGTGCTGGCGGCGATCTGGATCGCCCTGGCGATTCCCGCCGGGTACCAGTTCCGGCTGATGTTCCGCCGGTTCGTGGCGCCGCAGGCGAACCTTCCCAAGCCCAGCTTCATGCGGATCAACGTCACCGGCGCGGGCGAGCGCATCGGCAGGGGCGGCGAGGCGATCATCCAGGCGGAAATCTCCGGGGAGATTCCCACCGGCCTGAAGTGGCTGATGAAGGCGCTGGGCGCCAGCGAGAACCGGGCGATTATCGCCGTCGCCGCCGGCGAGCGCGACCGGCTGGATTTCGACCAGGCCGAGCGGAGCGACATGTCCCGCATCCGGCGGGACCTGTTCCTCTACACCCGCGCCGACCTGCAGGAGAGCTTCAGCTTCCGCATCCGCTGCGGGGACGCCGAGACGCGCGTCCACACCGTGCCCGTCGTCGCCCAGCCTCGGATCATCGACCTGAAGATCACCGCCACCCCGCCGGAGTACACCGGCATGGACCCGCAGATCTTCACGGACCTCCGCGAGCCGATCCGCCTGCTCAAGGGCACGCGCGTCGAGGTTTCGTTCCGCACGGACCAGCCGGTCGTCGAGCGGACGCTCACGTTCGAGAAAATGGATGAGCCGCCCGAGATCGCCTGGGACGAGTCCACGCGGACCGGCACGTTCGCCTTCGACCTGACCCGTCGCGTGAGCTTCGAGATCGCCGTCACGAACGACCTGGGCTTCTCCAACGTCGAGCCCGCGCGCGTGACGATCGGCGTCCGCGAGGACACGCCCCCCGTCGTCCGTCTGGAGTACCCGACCACCGAGCAGGAAAAGGTCCCCGGCGAGCTGGTGCCCATGCAGGCCGTCATCGACGACGATTTCGGCGTCTCGGCCGTATCGATCGGGTTCATCCTCAACCCCACCGCCGAGGAGGCCCGCTGGGAGGAGCTGCCCGTCGAGCTCGAGCAGACCGGGCTGAAGGACCTGACCGTCACCGCCAGCCTCGACCTGGACAAGACGGCGGCCGCGCCGGGCGACACGCTCCGCGTCCGCGTGCAGGCGTTGGACACGAGCAACAAGTACGGCTACTCGCGCGAGATCACGATCCGCGTGACGGCGTTCGCCCGCGGCGAGAACGAGCGAAAGCGGATCGCCGCGCTGCGGTTCCTCGCCGACGCGCTGAAGGAGATCGCCGCCAGTCCGAAGCCCGAAACGCCGACCGCCGGGGAGGCGGTGCACGTCGGCGTCGACCCCTGGGACCGGATCAGCAAGCTCGCCGCCTCCTACGGCGTGCACCTCGGCGACGGGTCGTCCGTGGCGACGCTGCTCGCCCTGCTCGCCCGCGAGCACCACTTCACCGACGACGCGCTGCACAAGGCCGACGTCCGCAAGCTGCGGGCGCTGATCGCCGCGGCCGCCATGCCCCTGACGAGCGACGGCCTCGCCGAGCCGTACGCATGGCGCAAGGCGCGGACGACCGCCCTCGCCGACGGGCTCCTGCCGCCGCTGACCCGCTACCGCCACCTGAAGAACCTGAACTGGCGGCTGTTCGGCATGCGGTACGAGGCCGAGAACATCACCGCCAAGCTGGCCGAGCTCGCCGCCGTCGACAACCCCGACGACGCGCGGGTCGAGTCGCTCAACCGCCGGGCCCAGCTCTACCTCAAGACACTCCAGGACGTCGGCGAGGAGCTCATCGAGCTGTCCCGCGTGGTCGACGGGCTGGACACGGAGAAGCTCACCGCGCTGATCGGCGAGCTCAACACGGCCGGGTACTACGTCCGCCGCGGCTCGATCGGACGGCGGCTCGAGTCCAGCCGCGAGGTTGCCCGCCTGATCGCCGAGGAGCTCAAGCTGATCCGCCCCGCCCTGGTGCCGCTGCTGGCCGAGGAGCTTGCCGCCCGCGAGCGGCTCGACGACGCGTACGACGCCTCCCTGTCGCGCATCGCCGCCGGACCGCCCGCCGAGCAGGTCGCCCCCTGGCTCGATAACGCGGCGAACCGGCTCGGCGCGGACGCCGGAATGCTCCGGCGCAACCCGTTTGCCGGCGTGTGGGCCGGGCTCGTCGACTTCGCGCTGCTCGAGCAGGCGAATGCGGCGCGCGGCTCCGGCGGCGCCGACCGCCAGGCCGCCGTCAGGAACCTGATCGCCCGCGGCAGAACACTGCTGAACCCGCCGGACGAGCTCGCGGGCGCGATCGCCGCGAGCGATCGCCTGCACGACCGCATGTCTCTCGACGCGGCCGTCGCGCACGTCCGGTCGCTCTGGCGGATCGGCAACACCGAGAAGGCGTACGAGATCCGCCTGCGGGCGCTCGAGCTCGCCGCCCGGCGCGGCGCGCCGGCGAAGCAGATTGAGGCGCTCTTCAAGCCGATCGCGGCGCTGGACCTGTCGGCCGAACTGGACGATCTGGACGACGCCATCGCGGCGGCCGCCGGGGAGCCGGACGAGTGGCGCGGAGTGCTCGAGAACAGCGAGACGCTCCTGTCCGGCGCCCGCTCGCTGGCGGACTTCCCGACCCCGATCGAGCGCGTGCAGGCGCTGCTGGCCGAACTCGAGCGGACCCAGGCCCAGCTCGACACCGTCTCCGCCCCCGCCGAGGACGACGAGGCGCCGGCGGAACGGATGAGCCGCGTGGGACGCGCCCTGCTCGCCGAGATCGAGGCGGCCGAGCGGGCCGTCGCCGCCGTCGCGCTGGAGCTGTCGCTGCGCCCGTTCGCCGCCGACGCGCGGGACAACGAGGTGCTGATGCTCCGCATGCGGGACGCCCTGCAGCGCTATGCCGCCCTGACGGCGGGGACGATCAACGCCCTGGCCGGCGCCCGCGGCGCGAAGCTCAGCGCCCGCGACCTGACCGAGATGAGCGCCGAGCTCGACCTGCTCCGCATCCGCCACGCGGCGTGGATCAAGAACCTCTACAAGGCGGCGGACGCCTACCGGGCCGACGAGCCGGCCGAGGACGGCGACGACGCCGAGGACGGCGATGCGCCGAAGTACGTCCTGCTCGAGGAGTTCCACCGGACGCGGCGGTACGTCGAGACGGCGGTGGCGCTGATCGATTCCGACGATCCGACGAAGATCGCCCGGGCGTTCATCGAGGAGTTCGCCGACGCCGCGATCGACTTCATCGCGACGAACGCGGATCTGACGGCCGCGGCGCGAGACGCCCTGACGGCCGCCGAGAGCGACCTGACGGGCGACCCGGTGGACGTAGAGGCGTACCACGCCCGGCTGGACAAGGCCGAGACGGCCCTGGCGTCGATGGCCGACGTGCTCGCCGCCGCCGGCGAGGGCGACCTGCAGACCCGGGCGAGTCGGGCGCTCGTCGAGCTGCGAGCCCGCATCGGACGCCTGCGTCTGGATTCCGACAGCCCGTCCGAGGTGGCGATCAGCGAGAAACTGTACGCCCTCGGCGACGTTCAAGAACAGGCCGAGGCGCTGCTCCGGCTGATCACGGCGCCCCCCCGCGAGCGCGAGGAGGACCGGACGGTCAGCTTCATGGGCGGCCCGGCGGGCATCTGGGACGAGGCGACGCGCTACCAGGCCCAGGACGCCCGCGCCCGCGTGCGGGAGCAGTTCCGCTACGCACGCCGCGCCGCGGCGGACGGGGTGTTCGAGGCGTTCTCGCCCCGACGGCGCGAATGGATGTACCAGCGGACGCTGGCCTGGTCAAACTGGCTGTACCGCCTCGTGCGGAGCGAGCTGACCGGGCTCGGCGGGACGCGCCGAGAGCGACGCGAGCGGGAACGCACCGAGGACCCGCTGCTGAAGTTCCTCCAGGAGGAGCTTGAAAAGGCGATGCAGGTCCGCGACCTGAAGAACTACGCCGAGCCGACACGCGAGTACCTGGAGTCGGTGGCCGATTTCCTGAGGTACTGATGACGCGACGACGCCGACAATTCGGCTTCCGCATGCGACGCCTCGGCGCCGACGCGCTGGTGGTGCTGCTGGCGGCCGCGCTGATCGGGCCGGCGCAGGGTCCGTCCGCCGCCGTCGCCCAGGAGGCCGATGAGGCGCCCGAGCCCCGGCAGGTCCAGGCGGCCATTAGCGG
>CAZADC010000015.1:11177-21086 GCA_964483755.1 uncultured Planctomycetaceae bacterium
TACCGCAGCGCCACCGCGAGCTTCGCCGGGCTGGCGTTCCTCGCCAGCGGACACCTGCCGGGCAAGGGCGAGTACGGGGCGGTCGTCGACCGGGCGATGGCGTTCGTCCAGGCCCAGATGACGCCGGACGGGTATCTCGGCGGACCGTACAAGTCGGGAATGTACGTTCACGCTATCGCGACGCTGTTCGGCGTGTCCTATCTCGGGATGAGCGAGAATCCCGAGAAGGAGAAGGAACTCGCCGAATGGTGCCGCAAGGCGATCAAGGTGATCATCGAGGCGCAGGACGTCCCCAAGCGCTCCTGGGAACAGGGCGGATGGCGCTACACGCCCTACATCAGCGAGTCGGACCTGTCGGTGACGAGCTGGCAGCTGCTCGTTCTGCACGCCGCGAGACAGTGCGGCTTCCGGATCGACCAGGCCGTCGTCGACGCCGCCATGCGGTACGTCAACAGCGCGTATGTGGAGGCGTCGCTGGAGGAGACCGGCTTCGTCTACCGCCCCGGCGTGCTGCGGACGCCCGAGCCGGCCGTTACGGGCGTGGCGGTCTTCCTCAAGAGCCTGCTGGAGGAGGAGCCCGACGAGAAGGTCGAAAAGTCGCTGGCGTATCTCCGCGGCTTTCCGCCGAGCTGGGGCGGACAGCAGTACAAGGGCTACTTCTTCTTCGGCGCGTTCTACATGGCCCAGGGCATGTTCCAGGTCGGGGGCGACGTGTGGGACGACTACGCGCCGAAGATCCAGCGAATCCTCATCGACCACCAGCAAGGCGACGGACGCTGGGAGTTCCCGCCCGACAACAAGTACCAGAGCCGCCAGGCCGGCGTCCCCTACGCCACCGCGATGGGCGCGTTGATCCTGTCGCTCGAAAAGCAGTACCTGCCCATGTACCAGAGGCAGAAGCAACTTTTCTGAATCGAAACGCCAACAACGGGTGAACCATGAGAAAGACCCTCGCGACGATCGTGCTGACCGCCCTTCTGGCCGCCCCGGCCGCCGCCGACAACTGGAAGCACGTGACAAAGGAGCAGGGGCTTCCCGGCGACGAGATCCAGTTCATCGAGCAGGACCCGACGGGGACGGTCTGGATCGGCACGCTCTCCGGGCTGGCGACCTGGGACAACGGGAAGATCGGCGTCCGCCTGGAGAAGGGACGCTACTGGGACGTGCTCAAGTCCGGCGACAAGTACTGGGTCGGCTCCTCCGGCGGCGTGCTCCTGTTCAACGGCGAGGAACCCGAGCACTACCTGAAGGGCAACACCGTCGCCCCGCTCGTCCAGTTCGACAACGACACCGTCTACGCCATCAGCAAGAACCTCGGCACCGAGCAGAACAGCCTCGCCCGCAGCACCGAGGACGGCTGGGAGGTCGTCGAGCCGCTCAAGGGCAAGCGTGTCAGCGACATGTGGCAGACGCGCGACGGGACGGTGTGGGTCAGCATCGAGGGCAACGGCGTCTACGCGATCAAGCCCGGCGAGGGCCCGGCCAAGGCGGTCCACCACCTTCAGGGGCGCAGCGTGACGACGATGTTCGAGGACTCCTCCAAACGCCTCTGGGCGGGCACATGGGGCCAGGGCGTCTACAGCCTCGACGGCGACGACTGGACCAGGCACCTGCCGAAGGAGAAGTCCGCCATCTTCGCCATCCGCGAGGGCGCCAAGGGCGTCATCTGGGTCGCCACGAGCGCCAACGGCCTGTGGCGGCACGAGGACGGCAAGTGGATTAACGACCTGGCCGACGAGGGCGGGATCAACCTGCTCGAGCGGACCAATGACGGGCGCGTCTGGATCAGCTCCCAGATGGTCGGCGGGCTGCGCTACTGGGACGGCAAGAAGTGGGTCGTCTCGCTCGACAGCCCCCTGCCCATCCGCTGTCTGATCGAGACGAAGAAGGGCAAGATCCTCGCCGGCGGCGTCCTCGACGGTCTGTACATCAAGCAGTAGCGCCCCGGCGCGTGACCGGCGGCCGGTGGAACTCTCGCCTGCCATTGTGCGGCCGCGGCGGGTGCGTTCGGGGAGTGTGCACGTGATGCCGGAGAGACGAAAACGCTCGTCAGACAGGCGCGCGCGCCTGGACGACCTGATCGCCGGCGGCGCCGTCCGGCGCGCCAGCGATCTGCCCGTCGATCCGGCACCGCGAACGCCCGAAAATGAACTGCCCGAAGGCGTTGCGGCGCCCTCCCACGTCGACCTCGCCGCCTCGACCCCCGCGCGGATACTGACGTCGGACGGTCCGGGATGGTGTCTCGTAGCCGCTGTGCGACTGGCCGACTGGAGCCCCGGGCTGGCGAACGTGGCGGTCGACTACCTTTCCGTCATGCGCGGCGCGAGGGAGCGGTTCGACGAGCTGAACGCCTCCGCCGGGCTCTGCCTGGCGGCGAATTCCCCGCCCGACGCCGTGCTGGTGGTCGACCCGGTCGTCGTCGATCGTCCCGAGCCGCACTGCGGCGCGATCGGCGTGGCGGGTGTGGCGGACGACGGCAAGGACGTCGAGTTCGTACACTACATCGCCCGCGATCCGGACGAGGAGCGCGTCGTCCTGGCCGCGCTGGCGCCGCACTACGCCGCGTGCCGCGTGGCGGCGACGTTCGCCCCGCGCAATCGGGCTCTGGGTTTCGTCCGGAAGCGTGCCGAGGCGTGCGGCGTGCCGTTGAAGCCGGGCCCGGAGGCCCCCCGGCGCGACGGGCCCGCCCACCTCGACCTGCGCGCCGAGGCGAAGCGCCGGTGGCGCGACACGCTCGGCGGCTGCTCGCTGCGGCGGCTGGCGGGCATGTTCTGCCGTCCGGACGACGAGGCGGCGTCTTCCGGTCCGTTCCCGCCGGACGTCGCAGCCGGGTGGATCGAGCGCGGGCGGTTCCGCCTGACGACCATGCTCGCCGTGCTGACCGCCCTGCTGTCCGGGATCGATCCGACGGACTGATGCTCCGCGCGGGGTTGACCGCATCCTTTCGCCCGAAGGCGAGTGTGCTATGATGGGGTTCGGCAAGACTCGATTCGATTCAGCCGGACGCCCGGCGGGAGCAGACCATGATCCAGTGCCGCGACTGCGAATTCTTCCAGGAAGGTCCGAACGGCGAGATCGGCTTCTCGTGCGACCCGTTCCGAAACGTCAAGGAGCCGGAGTGCCTGGCCAAGTGGCAGATCATCAAGCTCAACCAGATGGTCGGCGCGTACCAGTCGCAGCTGGCGTTCTACAAGAAGCTCGCTCCGCTCCAGGAGAAAATGTTCAGGATGGTCGAACGCGAGATGGACGACATGAACGAGGCGGACAACTGGAAATACGACGACGAGGACGACGAGCCCTGGAAGGACGACGAAGACGCCGGTCCGCTGCTGTGACGACGTGGGCAGGAAGGCGCGACGGCGTCGCCCGACGGCGGCACGTTGCGTCGGTGACGCAGCCGACCGGCCCGGCCGGACCGAATCATGCCTGACCTGACGGAGATCATCGGACAGCCCGCGGCGATCCGGCGGCTGGAGGGCACCCTCACGGGCCAGCGCATGCCGCACGCGTTCATCTTCGCCGGCCCGGAGGGCGTAGGTCGCCGGACGACCGCGCTGGCGCTGGCTTCGACGCTGTTGTGCGAGCACGCGCGCTCCGGCGGCGCCCCCCTGCTCGCCGACACCGCGTCCGCCCACGACGCCGCGCCCCGCGCCTGCGGACAGTGCGCCGACTGCAGCATGGTGGCGGCCGGCACGCATCCCGACGTGAATCTCGTCTACAAGGAGCTCGCCGCCTACCACCCCGACACGAAGGTCCGCGACCGCGTGATGCAGGATCTCGGCATCGGCGTGATACGCCACTTCCTGATCGCCCCGGCCTTTCAGTCGGCGTCCCGCGGACGAGGGAAGGTGTTCATCGTGCTCGAATCCGAGCTGATGAGCGCCGCCGCCCAGAACGCCCTGCTCAAGACGCTGGAGGAGCCCCCGCCGGGCGTGACGATCGTGCTGGTCACCCGCCGCCCGGAACTGATGCTGCCGACCACGCTAAGCCGCTGTGCGATGATCCGGTTCGGCCCGCTCCCGCGGGAGTTCGTCATCGGGAAGCTCGCGGACGGCGGGATCGATCCGCCCGAGGCGGCGTTCTGGGCGGCGTTCACGAACGGCTCGATCGGCCGCTCGCTCCGCCTCGCCGAGCGCGGGCTCTACGAGATCAAGCGGACGATGATCGAACGGGTCGTCACGGCCGCGACGGAGGGCGATCCGGAGCTGGGGGATCACCTCGTCAAGACCGCGGACTCCCTGGCCTCGGCGGCCGTCAAGGAATCGAAGCGCGACGACGGGACGGAGATGTCGGCCAACCTGGCCCGGCGACAGGCGACGGGGGTGATGCTCGAGCTGATCGCCGGGGCGTATCGCGACGCGCTGCACGTTCACTGTGGGATTGCGGAGGCCGACGGCGATCTCATCCACGGCGACCAGGCCGACGCCGTCCGGGCCCTGGCCGGTCGCTTCGACGAGATCGAGCTGGCGGACATCCTCGAGCAGCTCAGCGAGTACGAGCGGCTGTTGTGGCGGAACGTGAACGCCAAGACGGTGTGGGACAACGTGGCGATCACCTGCACGTCCGCCGCCCCTCTGGAGGTCTGAGCCTCCGCGCGTGCGGCGCTCTCACACGTGCCGGCTGAGGAGCGTGAGCCTGCCGGCGCGGACGCCGCGGGTGGCGATGATCGCGTCGGCGAGGCGGCGCAGCCGTTCGGCCGGGCCGGACATGAGGATCACCTCGAGGCATCGGTGGTGGTCGAGGTGGACGTGCTGGGAGCAGAGGACGGCGTGGTGGTCCTCGTGCTGGCGGGTGGTCAGTTCCTGGGCGAGCGTGTGGGCGGCGTGGTCGTAGATGATGCTGAGCGACGCGACGACGTCGGCGTTCGGGTCGGCCCATTCCTGCTCGGTGAGCGCCGAGCGGATCAGGTCGCGGACCGCCTCGGAGCGGTTGGTGTATCCGTGACCCCCCATCCACTCGTCGAACCGCTCCAGCAGGTCGCGGTCGATCGCCAGGGTTGTGCGTGTCAACTCGCTCATGATTCCCCGGAGCCCGTCGGTCCGTCGGACGACAGGACGCCGTCGCAGCGGGCAGTCAAGCCGGGCCGTCGTAGCCGAGCCGGGCCGCCGCGCTTCAGAACGTCCAGCCGAAGGTGAAGCTGACGATCTGCTCGTCGTCCTCGTCGTCGGCGTTGATCGGCACGGCGAAGTCAAGGCTCATCGGAACCGGTCCGAACAGCGGGACGATCCATCGGATGCCTGCTCCCGCGGCCGCACGCCAGGTCGTGACCTCGAACTGCTCCTCGACGGTTCCCGTGTCCAGGAACACCACGCCGCGGAGCTGCTCGCCGACCAGCGGGAAGGTGTACTCGGTGCCCAGCAGGGCGATGAACTCGCCGCCGACCGGGTCGTCGCCCCGGCTGCCGGAGGGGCGGATGCCGCGCGGGCTCACCCCGCGGTACTCGAAGCCGCGGATCGACCCGATCCCGCCGGCGTAGAAGCGCTCGAACACCGGGGCGCCGCCGAAGATGTGCCCCGCCATCGCCCGTCCGGCGATGATGTGCTTGCGATCCAGCGCGTCGACGTACAGCGTGCGATAGATGTGATAGTCGGCCTCACCGACGCCGAAGGAGTCGGTGCCCATCACCTGCTCGTAGCTCAGCTCGAACCGGTCGCCGGTCGAAGGCAGCCAGCGCGAGTCGGTGCGGTCGCGGATGAGGCTCCCCTTGACGCCCAGCAGGGCGTGCGTGCCTTCGTCGTCCCGGACGTCGCGCGGGGCGTCGCTGTCCAGCTCGTCGATCTCGACGCCCTCCAGACGCGTCGCCACCTCGCCGTACCAGCGGTTGCGGAACCGGTGCCCGACGCTCACCACGCCGCCGTAGCGCAGCTCGTCGTAGCTCTCGCGGACGCGGGTGAACACGAAGGCTTTGGTCCCGAGCGAGTAGGGCTGGTCGAACAGGTACGGCTCGAACCAGTCGACGTGGAAGCGCATCAGCTCCGTGCCCGGCTCGGCGACGATCCGGAACGTCTGCCCGGCGCCCTTCCAGGCGCGGCCGCTGCCCAGCGGACGGTCGGCGTTCGGCCAGCCGAACAGGTCGAAGTTCCGCTGCGTGAAGGCGATGTTGCCCAGCAGCCCGCTGTTGGAGCTGACGCCCACGCCGACGAGGAACTCGGCCGTGCGGGCCTCCTTCAGGCGCACCAGGGCGTCGCGGGAATCGGCCTCGCCGCCGGTCGGCGTGATGGTCACCTCGTCGAACAGGCGGGTCTCCATCAGACGGCGACGGGACTGCTCGACCGCGACGGTGTTGAACAGCTGCTCCGGGTAGAACCGAAGCTCGCGCCGCACCACGCGGTCCTGGGTCACGTCGTTGCCGCGGATCACGACCTCGCCGACGCGGTACTGATCCTCCTCGATCACGTCGACGACGATGTTCAGCACGGCGACCGGCTCGTCGTCCATCTCCCCGGCCCAGTCCGGAAGCGGGTCCTCGGGGTCCAGGTACTGCTTGCGGGCCTCGACGTCGGCGTGGATGAAGCCGATCTCGCCGTAGGCGTTCTCGACCGCCTCGACGGTTCGCTGCATCTCCAGCGCGCTGAAGTACTCGCGCCGCTCGAGCCCCCCGCCGGTCTCGATGCGCCCGACCAGCTCGTCGTCGGCGAAGACGGTGTTCCCGCGGAAGACGAACCGGTTGACGCGATAGCGCGGGCCCTCGCGGATCAGGAAGTAGACCGTCGCGTCTTTGCCGTCTGCGCTGAACTCATAGCGCCTTCCGACCTCGACGTCCAGGAATCCCTCGCCGAGGTAGAAGTTGCGGATCGCCAGCACGTCGCGCTCGACCTGCTCGGTGTCGAGGTAGCCCGGCACGAACGGCCAGATGCGCCGCGACGTGCCGATCTGCCGCCGCAAGCGCCAGGCGCTGAAGCTCTCTCGCCCCTCGAAGACGATCTTGCGGACGCGGACCTGCGGGCCCTCGACGATCCGGTAGACGACGCGGTTTTCCGCCAGCGCATCGAGGTCGATCGTCACGTCCGCCTGGTAGTAGCCCTTGGAGCGATAGAGCGTCTCGATGCTCTGGCGCCCGGATTCGATCCGGATGCGGTCGACCGGGTCGCCCACCCCGACGGCCACCTCCTTGGCGACGTCGGCGTCCTTGATCGACTTGTTTCCGCTGAAGACGACCTCCTTGATGAGCGGGCGCTCCTCGACGGCGATCGTGACGATCACGCCGTCGTCGGTGCGCGCCCAGGAGACGTCCGCGCGGCGGAACCGGCGGGTCCGCATGAGTCGCTGCTCGTCCTCGCGGGCGCGGCGCTCGTCGAAGGTCTGCCCGACGCGCGTCTGCACGTAGCTCAGCACCGCGCCGCGGGAGAGCTGCTCGTTGCCCTCGATGCGGATCTCGGTGACCGTTTCGCCGCCCATCTGCGCCACGGCGGCGGACAGACACGCCGCAGCCGCCAACGCCAGGATGAGAATGTATCGTCGCCGTCTTTTCATTGGCACGCGCACCGGCTTGAAAGGGCCCAACCGCAGGAAGCTTCGCACGCAACTGCCTTTGGAGTGGAACCATACGGACAGCCCGCGCGAATGTCAATCGCCTTTCGCCAGGACTCGGCGGACGGACTTCCCCCTTCAGGGCCGCCGCGCCGAGACGCCGGTCGGCCTGCGAAAATCGCCCGCAGCGCCCGCGCCGGAAATCCGCGGAGCCGCCCTTCCACGTGTCCGGGGCATGTGCTATCATCTTCGCTTACGCGCAGATGAGCAAACGGGGCGGACGGTGCGAAGCAAATGGAGATACCGATGTCGAGAATGCTGTGGGTTGGACTGCTGACGGCGCTGGCGATCGGCGCGCTGACCGCGCCGGCCGCGGCGCAGGACCCCGTAGACCCCGCGACGATGAACGGGGACGACTTCCCCGTCGCCAAGGCGATCGCCATCATCGGCGCCTGCCTCGGCGCCGGGCTGTGCGCGGTCGGGGGAGGGTACGCCATCGCCCGCATCGGCGGACAGTGCATCGAGGCGATCGCCCGCCAGCCCGAGGCGGCCGGGAGCATGTTCGCCCCGATGATCATCACGGCCGCCATGGCCGAGGGCGGCATGCTCTTCGCCATCGTGGTGTGCCTGCTGGGCGTCCTGTTCATCTGATTCTGATCCCGAGTTGCCGGAGCGTCCCATGCCTGGTCGCCTGAGCGGGACAACGCGTCGCGGCGTCGCGGCCGCCTGCGTGGCGGCGTGGGCGATCGTCGCCGCCCCGGTCGGCGCCGCCGACGACGTCGGCGGGTTCGATGTCGGCAACCTCGGTCACGCGATCGCGACGATCCTCATCTTCCTCGGCCTGCTGTTCGTGCTGGGGCGCTGGGCGTGGAAGCCGCTGGTCGCCCAGATCCAGCGCCGCGAGCAGTCGATCGCCGCCACCATCGAGAACGCCGAGAAGTCCCGCCACCAGGCGGAGGACCTCCTCGCCCACTACAAGGCCCGCCTCGAGCGTGCCGACGAGGAGGCGGAGAAGGTCCTCGACGAGGCCCGCACCGAGGCCGAGCGGGCCCGCGAGCAGGCCGTCGCCGCCGGGCGCGAGGAGGCGGAGAAGTTCCTCCACGCCGCCCGCGAGGACCTGCAGACCGCCCGCGAGCTTGCGATGCGAGACCTGTACGCGTCCGCCGCCGAGATGGCGACCGACGTCGCCGAACGCATCCTCCGCAAGGAGCTGGACGCCGACGAGCACGAGCGCCTGATCGCCGAGTCGCTGGAGAACTTCAAGACGCGGGCGGGAGGCTGACCGGTGGCGACCGCGGCCCGCGTCGAGCATGTGCTGGACCCCCGGACCGCGGCGCTGGCGGACGTCTACGCCGAGGCGCTGATGGACGCCCTCGAGGCGTCGGCCGACCCGGAGGCGATCGCCGACGAGCTGGACTCCGTCGTCGCCCTCCTGGACGGGGTGGACGGCGCGGAGAATCTGCTGACCGCCTCGCTGCTCAGCAGGACCGAGCGGACGCAGCTGGTGCGGCGCGTTTTCGACGGGCGGACGAGCGAACCCGTCGCCGCCCTGCTGGGTGTCATGGCGCGGCACGACCGCCTCGGTCAGCTCCGCGCGACGGCGCAGCGATTCCGCCACCTGCTCAACGTCCGCCAGGGGCGCGAGGAAGTGACGGTCATCACGGCCGTCGAACTGGACGAGGACGCCCGGCGGGAGGTGGCCGATACGCTGCGTGAGACGCTCGCCCGCCCGTGCGTGCTGACCTGGCGAACCAACAGCGACCTGATCGGCGGGCTCGTGTTCCGGATCGGCGAGAGGGTGTACGACGGGTCGGTCGCCGGGCAGCTCGACCGCGTCCGCCGCCGGCTCGCCCGCGGCATCGATCGCAAGGCGCCGAAGGACACCGCATGAAATTCAAGGCCGACGAAATCGCCAGCGTCATCCGCGAGGAGATCGCCGGATACCGCAATCGCCTGGACGTCGCCCGCGTCGGGCGCGTGCTGGAGGTGGGCGACGGGATCGCCCAGGTGTTCGGGCTCCGCGAGGCGATGGCCGGGGAGATGCTCGAGTTCGAGAACGGCGCGATGGGGCAGGTCTTCAACCTCGAGGACAGCTCGATCGGCGCGGTGATCTACGGGGACTTCGAGCAGATCCGCGAGGGCGACGCGGTCACCGCGACCGGGCGCCTCCTGGACGTGCCGGTCGGCGAGGCGATGATCGGGCGCGTCGTGGACCCGCTCGGCGAGCCGCTGGACGGGCGGGGGGAGATCGCCGCCGAGGCGCGCCGCCCCATCGAGACGCCCGCGCCGGGTATCGCCGAACGGCAGCCGGTCACCGAGCCGCTCGCTACCGGCATCAAGGCGATCGACTCGATGCTCCCCATCGGGCGCGGACAGCGCGAGCTGATCATCGGCGATCGCAAGACCGGCAAGACCGCCATCGCCATCGACACGATCCTC
>CAZADC010000016.1:0-1223 GCA_964483755.1 uncultured Planctomycetaceae bacterium
GTCGGCATGCTTTTTGTCAGCACAAAACGACCTCAAAACTGGCTAAAGTCCACACGGTACAGAATCGATTGAAACGGAAAGGGCGTCCCCCATGGACCAGTGGTATGCATATATCGGCGGCGCGCAGTACGGGCCGATCGGAGCGGACGAGGTTCGTCGCTGGATATGCGAGCACCGTCTGACGGGCGCGGACTACCTGTGGGCCGAGGGCATGGAGGATTGGACCGAGGCGAGGAACGTCGACGCCTTTGCGGCCGACTTCGCCTCTCCCGCGGCCGTGCCGCAGGTAACCAGCCGGTGGTATCGCCCGCATCGCGGCGGGGCGGTGCTCGCGCTGGGGATCATCGGGCTGGTGGCGTGCTTCATCTGCGGGATCATCGCCTGGTCGATGGGCAACACGGACCTGCGCGAGATGGACGCCGGGCGCATGGACCCGTCGGGGCGCGGGCTTACCGTGGCCGGCAAGATCTGCGGGATGATCAGCACGATCATCGCGATGGTCGTCCTCGCCTGCTACGCCGTGATGTTCATCTTCGCCTTCGCCGTGGCCTGAGGACGTGTCCGCGCTGGGAACCGGCGGCGCCGGACAGTCGCCTACGGCCCGCTGCGACGGAGCTCGAAGAACTCGAAATCGGCGACGCAGGGCGACTCCGCCGCGCCCGCGACCGCGTACAGGCCGAGATAGACGCCCGTGAATCCCCCGGCCGTCTCCGTGGACAGGTACCGCGCGGCGCCGGTTGCGAGCGTCGTGGGCTCCTCGCCGTCCGCCGCGGCCGAGAAGGTGTAGACGTCGTCGGCGCAGGCGACGCGGAGGGTGATCGGGCCCTCGTCGGGTAGTCGACGACGCGCGACGACGGCCGCCAGGTCGCCGATCCGCCGGTAGACGATCACCTCCCGCCGCCGGTCGCGCTGCGTGACGGCCAGGTCGCAGTGGTGGCGCTCGTCCATGAGCACGGTCAGGCCGGCGAGGTCACCTTCGGCCGCGGGGGCGAAATCGAGGCGCGTCTCGACGGCGCAGTCAAAATCCTCCTGCCGCCGGCCGACGAAGGTCGGACGGCCCGCCGCTTCGTCCAGCGTGGTCGTCGAGCCGATCAGGCGGAGGCGGTAGAATCGCTCATGGTGGGCTCAGGGTTTGCCCAAGTCACGGCCCTCTGCGACCTCGGCGGGCGCTCCCGGGTCACGATGGGCAGAATCGCAGTGTCGGCGGTGGGAACGGACAAGAG
>CAZADC010000016.1:1233-8325 GCA_964483755.1 uncultured Planctomycetaceae bacterium
GCCCGGTCGGTCGGTCAGCGAGTACGCCTGCGGGTCGGGGTTGCGGATGAAGTTCCAGCACGGGGCGAGCTGCGGCGTGTCGAATGCGTCGCGGTCTGCGGGCGAGCGGGGACGCTGTTCGGCGAGCAGGTTGACGTCCATTTCCGGCTCGATTGTCCCGCCGTTGCCGACAACCGGCCAGCCGTCGTCCGTCCACCGGACCGGCGCCAGGAACGTCTCGCGCCCCAGGTAGTGCACGTGGGGCCATTGCGCCCCGCGCAGGCGGATGCCGAGAAAGACCATCCACCAGCTTCCGTCGCCGGCCCGGACGAGCTCGGCGTGCCCGGTCGCGGAGATCGGGTGCGCCCCGCGGTGGCGGTGGGAGAGAATCGGGTTGTGCGGGCAGGGCTCGAACGGTCCCCACGGGTCATCGGAGCGTGCGATGGTCACCATGTGCCCGGCGTGCGTGCCGCCCTCGGCGATCAGCAGGTAGTACCGCCCGTCGATGCGGTAGAGGTGCGGGCCCTCGGGGAACGCGCCGCCGGTCCCCTCCCAGATCATCCGCGGCTCGGTGAGAAGGCGGCCGGTGGCGACGTCGATCTCGGCCTGGTGGATGCCGCCCTCGCCCTGGTTGGTGAAGTAGACGGTCCCGTCGTCGTCGAACAGCAGCGACGGATCGATGCCCGGCCGGTCCACGAACACCGGGTCCGACCATTCCCCGGCGGGGTCGTCGGCGTGCACGTAGAAGTTGCCGCCCTCGGTCACGTTCGTCGTGACCATGTAGAACCGCCCGTCGTGGAAGCGGATCGTCGGGGCGTAGATGCCGCCGGACGGGGCGGCCGAGCGGAGCGGCAGCTGCGAATCGCGCGTCAGGCAGTGCCCGATCCGCTCCCAGTTGACCAGGTCCCGCGAGTGGAAGACCGGCACGCCGGGGAAGTACTGGAACGTGCTGGTGACGAGATAGCACTCCTCACCGACGCGGATGCAGCTCGGGTCCGGGTGGAAGCCGGGGAGGATCGGGTTGGTCAGTCGCATGGTGTCTCCGGTTGTCGTGGTCGGGCGGCCGGGTCAGCTCATCCAGGTGCCGAGCGAGTACAGGGCGATGGCGGCGGTCATGAGCCCCGCCGCCGCGAGACGGCGCAGCAGCACGCCGCGCGGGTGCCGGGTCTCCAGGTGCTCCATGCCGAGCCCGGCGACGTGGGCGCCGATCAGGATCGAGATCAGCCCGCGGGTCGACTGCGTGATGTTGCCGAACACCGGTCCGATTGTCGCGAAGCAGGCGAACAGGAAGAGCATCCCGGCGAACCACGCGCCGGCGAACGGGGCGGCGTAGCGCCACTCGGTCATCGCGCGCAGCCCGGCGACCGGAAGCATGGCGACGGCCGCGATGCCGCACACGACGTAGCTCAGCGCGGCCGCGAGGACGATGGACCGTATCGGTCCGACCGGGCGCAGCGCCTCGACCAGCGCGACGATGCTCAGGTCGGACACGCAGTAGGCGAGGCACGCAAAGACGACGCCGGCGATCACCCATCCGCCGAGCGTCCCGCCGACGCGGTTGAGCAGGAACGCGGCCGCCACGGCAAGGACGACGGCGGCCCATTCCAGGACGCCGAGCCGATCGTCCGGGAGGAACGAGACGATGACGGCGAGGATGACGATCTTGAGTCCCAGCAGCGGCGCGATGCGGGAGGCGTCGGCGTGGCGGAGCACGAAGAACAGCACCGCCTGGCCGACCATGTACGCCCCCGAGACGGCCAGGAGGCGCCAGACGTATGTCGAGAGGGGCGGGACGGCGTCCGACCAGAGCAGGGGGACCATCGCCGCCGACGCGAGGCCCATCATCACGTGGGCGGCGATGAGCAGGCGCAGCGGCCCGCCGCCGCGGCGCAGCACGAACAGGCGCGAGAACACGTAGGACACCGACTGGGAGGCGCCGGCGCCGAGCCCGAGCAGGATGCCGATCGGGATGTTGGAGGCCTCGGGAAGCACGACGCGGAGTTATACCACGGACCCGCCGCCCTGCCGAAGCGCAGGGGGCGCTGCCGCAGCAGGTCGCCTGCGCGCCCTGCAGGAGACTGTCTACAGTTGGACAGCCGTGGACTCGGACGTCTCGACGACCTCCTCGGCCGTCACCTCGCGCCCGAGCCTGTCCGACAGGTACATGCCCTCGCTGATGAGCATGGTCAGCAACGCCGTCTCGGCCGCCGGTTCGAGCGGCACGGTTCCCTGCAGCGCGGCGATCCAGTGGTGCTGGGCCGAGTCGTAGGCGGCGTAGTCGGGGTTGAGCTGGTGCAGGCGGAACTCGGCGCCGTTGAGATCGAACGTCGCGTCCATCTCCATGTCGCACGTGGTGGAGAAGTACGAGAACGGATCGAGTCGGACGCCGCCCTTCGACCCGGCGACGAGGCTCCCGCCGAACGGGTCCATGTGAATCGCCCACGACTCGAGCACGTCCAGCGTCTCGCCGCCGCGGAACTTGACGAACCCGCACCCGAGCTCCTCGACGTCGAAGCCGCTTTCCGCCCGGCGTCCGGCGTCCATGTCCGTCTCCTGGTAGACGCGTCCGCTGATGCGCTCCGGCTCGGGCAGGCCCATCAGGTAGAGCACCTGCGCGATGTGGTAGACGCCCATGTCGTACAGCGCCCCGCCCGCGGCCGTCGCCTTGCTGACGAACGGCTTGGCGCCGTACCCGTCGACGAACGGTCGATTGCGCCGGCGGTATCCGTACGACCGTCCGTGGTACAGGCGCCCGCACATGCCGCCGTCGATCAGCCGCCGGGCAGCGCGCGTCTGCGGCTGGAAGAGCGTGAACAACTGGATGCTCAGGTGGTTGCCGGTCTCGCGGGCGGCGTCCATCATGGTCCGGGCGTCGACGTACGAGCCGGCCATCGGCTTCTCGCAGTAGACGTGCTTGCCGGCGCGCAGCGCCTCGCAGGTCACCGGCATGTGGAGGTTGTTGTGGAGGCAGACGTCCACGGCGTCGACGTCGTCGCGTCCGAGCAGCTCGCGGAAGTCCGTGCAGGCGTCCGCGCCGCCGAGGCCCTCGGCCACGCGCGCCGCCTCGTCGCCGTCGAGGTCGCAGACGGCGACGATGTTGGCGCCCGGCACCTTGGCGTAGTTCTCGACGTGCCTCTTGCCGATCTGCCCGACGCCGATCATTCCGATGCGGATGGGATCGCTCACGTTACGCCTCCTTCCCGAGCTCGCGGAGCGAGCGGCGGATCAGATCGATCGTCCTGCGGACGCCGGTCATCTCGTCGACCTCCTTCGGGCAGCTCTCGATGCCCCAGATGCCGTCGTACCCGGCGTCGACGAGCATCCCGATCGCCTTCGGGATGTCCACGCTCGGCTCGTTGCCGTCCTCGTCGAAGCGGAACGTCTTGACGTGCGTGTTCGTGGCGTACTTCGCGCACATCGCCCAGCCGTCCTGCTGACGCCCTTCGGCCCAGTTGTTCGTGTCAAACAACAGCCCGAGCCCCTCGACGCTGTCCAGGAGCTTCACCACGTTCTCCGGCACGCGCGTCGGGCCCCAGTGATTCTCGGTGACGATGCGAACGCCCTTGTCGGCGCCGCGGGCGACCAGGTCCTCGTAGCCCTCGACGATGATCCGGAAGACGTCGTCGGGCATCTCCTCCGGTCCGCCGGCGTCGATCCGCAGCGCCGGACACCCGAGCGTCTCGGCGATGTCCAGCCACAGGTACGCGAAGCGCCGGTTGGCGGCGCGGGCTTCGGGGTCGTCCTCGTAGATGTGCGCCTTGTCGACGGCGACGGCCTCCCAGGCGAGGCCCGCCTGGTCGGCGGCGGCGCGAATCTCGCGGAGATAGCCCTCGTCGGTCGGGGGCGCGGCCCAGTCGGGCAACTCGGGCAGGCCGGGGTTGCGCCCGAGTTTGTCGACCTCGGCCGCGTCGGCCTCGCGGGCGAAGTGCGCGTTCCACGGCTGGAGGTGCGTGCAGCCGAGCTCCTTGCAGTCGCGGATGTACTGGAAGATGTCCTGCTTGCCCTCGCCGAGCATGCGGTGAAAGCTGAACGAACAGATGCTCAGTTGCATGGGAATTCCTTCTCGTGCGAGCGGACGGGCGCGGCGGCGCGTCCGCGACGGTCGTGGGCCCGCGACGGCCGCGGGCGCTGCGGGCGATTCTACGGGGCGTTCTCGCCGGGGCAAGGGCGAGTTCCGTTCTGTTGGGGGACACCATACATCTATCGGGGGACACCATACAGGTGACCGGCTCCTGTTGGATTTCCGGAGCGTATTGGGTTGCGCTGTCTGCAGAGCAGACGAAAGCCCGTATGGTGTCCCCCCGACTCGAAAGCCCGTATGGTGTCCCCCGACTTCGCAGCTTACGCCTTGCCGCCCGAGCGGACGCGGGGTACGTTGCGGCGCGAGGAGGTGCGAAGATGGCCAGCGAATACGAGGTCTCGGCGCGATCGGTTCCGCTGAGCGACGGCTGGGACGTGGTGGTGGTCGGCGGCGGGCCCGCCGGATGCGCCGCGGCGACGGCGGCGGCGAGGGGAGGCGCGCGGACGCTGCTCATCGAAGCGATGGGCGCGCTGGGCGGCATGGGGACGCTCGGGCTGGTCCCGTGGTTCTGCGGGTACGACGACGGCGAGAAGGTCATCGCCCGCGGCCTGGCCGAACACGTCCGGTCCGCGCTCGCCGACGGCATGCCCCACCTGCGGCGCGCCTTCGAGCGCAACCCGCTGGCGGCGCCCGCGATCGACCCGGAGCTGCTCAAGCGAATCTACGACGACATGGTCACGGCCGCCGGGGCGGAGGTGCGGTTCAACGCCAGGCTGTGCGCCGTCGAGCGCGGACCGGACGGCGACGTCGAGGCGATCGTCGCGGCCGACAAGACCGGGCTGACCGCCTTCCGCGCGAAGGTGTACGTGGACTGCACCGGTGACGGGGATCTCGCCGCCTGGGCGGGCGCGGAGTTCGAGAAGGGCGACGAGGACGGCGCCATGCAGGCGGCGACCTGCTGCTTCACGATCGCCAACGTGGACTCCTACGCCGCCCACACCGGCCCGAGCGTCCACTTCTACGATCCCGACAGTCCGGTCCACAAGGCCGTCAAATCGTCGGACTACCCCCTCATCGTCGATCTGCACTCGTGCGTGATGGAGATCGGGCCGGGCGTGTTCGGCTTCAACACCGGGCACGTCTATGACGTGGACAACACCGACCCGCAAAGCGTCTCGGGCGCCCTGGTCCAAGGGCGGAAGCAGGCGGCGCAATATCGCGACGCCTTCGCCCGATGGCTGCCCGCCTACGCCAATTCGCACCTCGCCGCGACGGGTGCGCTGCTGGGCGTCCGCGAGACGCGCCGCATCACGGGCGATTACGTCCTGACCGTGGACGACTACCTTGCGCGCCGAAGCTTCCCTGACGAGATCTGCCGCAACGCCTACAACATCGACGTGCACGGCTCGAAGAAGCGGGCGGCCGAGGACCTCGCCACGAAGAGCATCGACGACGTCCGCGAGAAGATCGAGCGCGAGGGGCGGCGCCTGCAGAACGGCGAGAGCTTCGGCGTTCCGTATCGGTGCCTGACGCCGAAGGGGCTGCGGAACGTCCTGACGGCGGGACGGTGCATCTCCTCCGACCGCCCTGCCAACGGGAGCGTGCGGATCATGGCGTGCTGCCTGACGACCGGCGAGGCGGCCGGCGCGGCCGGGGCGATGGCGGCGGCGGGCGACGGCGACCCCCACGCCGTCGACACGGGCGAGCTGCGCGAGACGCTCGTCGCGCACGGCGCCTATCTGCCGTGAGGCGCCGGGCGGCGGGCGGACTCAAGGATCCCCCGCCGACGTGCCGACGGAAAGAGGGTCGGCGCGGCGCATGCGATCGGTCGGCAAACCGATCCTGCGGCGGCGTTTTTCATTGCAGGCCCCTATGACAGGGGTATAATCCGCCGAAAGCAAAGGCATTATCGGCGGGTCGCGGGCGGACGGATCGGATCTGCCCCGCCGATCGCGCCGACGCGACGGAACGTATCGAGAACGGACGGGTTGGGAACGCTGATGCGCAGGCTGCTGCGATCGCCATTGGAAGCGATCGGGGGGCAGGTCAGCGAAACGACCATGAAAGGACCGGACGATGGCTGAAGAGCAGAACGAAGTCAGGCGGATCAACTGGAACGAGGTGTTCAGCTTCACCCACATCTTCAAGGGCTTCCGGATGGCGATCCATCCGAGCAAGCTCCTGCTGGCGTTCCTGGCGATCGTGATCATCTTCTCCGCGGGGGTCGTTCTGGACTCGATCTGGAGCCTGGGCGGAGAGTACGTCGCCGACGACGAGATCGCCAACCACGCGCGCCTGAGCTCGGCGAACTTCGATGACTACATGGAAGCCGAGGAAGACCGTCGCCCCAACGCGGCGGTCACGCAGTACGTGAACGCCCGGCGCGACAAGTTCTCCCTCGCCACGTTCTCCCGCGACCTCGGCAGCGGGTTCCTCTACGACGCGTTCGTTGAGATCCGCGACAAGCGCAACGAGGGCGGCCGCTTCGAGGAGTTGGACCGTGAGGCTCGCGAGAAGCTCGAAAAGCGTGCCGAGGACGACTGGGACGAGGTACTCGCAGACGCCGAGGAACTTCAGGCCGAGGAGCTCGAACGGGCGGAGAACATCCTCGAAGACGCCTACGACAAGGCCGAGGAGAACGTCGAGAAGTCCGAGCTCGGCGAGGGCCGCAAGGAGGAGGCGTTCGAGACGCTCGATGAGAACTACCTCGCGGCGCGACGGGCTCTCACCGCCCGACGGGTCAGCCTGCACCGGCAGATCGCCAGCATACGGGGACGGACGATCTTCGCGGCGCTCGCCGATTACGAGACCGAATGCCTCGACAACGCCATCAAGGCGGTCTGCTACGGGAACATCTTCGGGGGGCTCGACGACTACGCCGAGGTGATGCGAAACCGTGCCCGCGAGCGTGCGACCGGCGCGACGGCCGACGTCGGAAGCGCTCAGCCCAGATCGTCGCGCATGCGCACCACCCGTGCCGGCGAGCCCACCGCGATGGCGTGGTCGGGCAGGTCGGTCGTGACCACCGCTCCCGCCCCGACGGCGACACCGCGACCGATACCGGTCGATCCAAGCTCTTCGCGCTTCAGGAT
>CAZADC010000016.1:8335-20813 GCA_964483755.1 uncultured Planctomycetaceae bacterium
GACGGCCGACCCGCGGTCGACCAACTGGAACGACCCCGCCCCGCCGGACGAGCAGCCCGGCTTCCTGTTCAATGTCCTGCTGGCCGGGCAGGGCTTCGTCTGGCTGGTCTACCAGCACTGGCTCTACGCGATTGTTTTCCTGGTCATCGCCCTGGCGGTGTCGGCGCTGCTGGGCGGAGCGGTCAACCGCATCGCCGCCCTGCACTTCGCCCGCGAAGAGAAGATCTCCATGAGCCAGGCGCTGCGGTTCTCGGCGTCGAAGTTCCTGAGCTTCTTCACCGCCCCGCTCATCCCGCTGGCGATCATCGTGTTCGTCGGCATCCTGATCTCCGTCGGGGCGATGCTGATCAACATCCCATTCATCGGGGAGATCATCGCGGCCGTGCTGTTCTTCCTGGCGCTCGGCGCGGGAATGCTCATCGCGTTCCTGCTGATCGGGCTGCTGACGGGCGTGTGGCTGATGTACCCGACGATCTCCGTCGAGGGTTCCGACAGCTTCGACGCCATCAGCCGGAGCTTCTCGTACATCTACGCCCGCCCCTGGCGGACGGCGCTGTACGGACTGATCGCCCTGGTCTACGGCGTGATCACCTACCTGTTCGTCCGCCTGTTCGCCTGGCTGGCGCTTGCCGCGACGCACTGCTTCGCCAAGTGGTTCGTCTGGACCGGCGGACAGGGACTCGCCGGCGACGCCGACAAGGTCGACGAGATCTGGGCGGCGCCCAGCTTCTCGGACCTGTGGGGCACCTACAACTGGGCGGCGATGAGCGGCAGCGAGAAGATCGCCGCGTTCATCATCGGCATCTGGGTGTTCATCGTGGCCGGCATCGTGGCGGCCTACCTGCTCAGCTACGCCGCCAGCGCCACGACGATCATCTACTACCTGCTCCGCCGAAAGGTCGACGCGACCGACCTCGACGACGTCTACGTCGAGGAGCCGATCGAGGAAGAGACCGTCCCGCCGGTCGAGCCGGAAGGCGAAGCCGCCGCCGAAGCCGAGCAGGGCGGCGCCGAGGGCGAGGGCGGAGAAAGCGAATCCGCCGGCGAGCAGGCCGATGAGAGCGAAGGCGAATCGCCCTCCGAGGGCGAGCAGGATACGCCGCAGCAGTAGGCGGCGAGCACAGCGAGTCACGCAAAGCCCATCCGACGCGTTCGGGTGGGCTTTGTGTTTGCATGGATCACGCGGAACGATACCATCGCCCGGAAACAGACGCCGAATCCCTATGAAGGCAGGCATTCCATGAGCAGTGAATCGTTCGAGACGGTAACCCACGACGTGGACTTCTGCGTGGTCGGCGGCGGGCTCGCCGGGCTCCTGGCGGCCGTGTCGGCCGCGAGGCACGGCGCAAGCGTCGCGCTGATGCAGGACCGCCCCATGCTCGGCGGCAACGCCTCCAGCGAGGTGCGGGTCCACGTCTGCGGCGCCGACCGGCACAACCACCTGCCCGACCGCCGGGAAACGGGCATCCTCGAGGAGGTCCGCCTCGACAACTGCCTCCGCAACCCGACGCACAGCTTCGCCATCTGGGACACGATCCTCTACGAGAAGGCCCGCCTCGAGCCGAACGTCACGCTGCTGCTCAACTGCTCCTGCCTCGACGCCGGTATGGACGGCGCGACGATCACCGACGTCACCGGCTGGCAGACGACCACGCAGCAGTACCACCGCGTCCGGGCGACCATCTTCGCCGACTGCTCCGGCGACGGCGTGCTGGCGCCGCTGACCGGTGCCGAGTTCCGCCGCGGGCGCGAGGCGCGCGACGAATACGGCGAGTCGATCGCTCCCGAACAGGCCGACGATCGCACCATGGGCATGAGCTGCCTGTTCAAGTCGGTCCCGACCGACGTCCCCCAGCCGTTCATCCCGCCGTCGTGGGCGAAGCGCTTCGACAGCTGCGACGACCTGCCCTACGGCGCGAAGGGGCACAGCGGCTGGTGGAAAATGGGCTTCTGGTGGATCGAGCTGGGCGGCGAGCACGACTCCATCGCCGATACCGAGACGCTCCGCGACGAGCTGCTGGCGATCGTCTACGGCGTGTGGGACCACATCAAGAACCGCTGCCCGCACTGCCACGCCGACAACTGGGCGATCGAGTGGGTGAACTTCATCCCCGGCAAGCGCGAGAGCCGACGCTACGTCGGCGACCACGTGCTCACGCAGAACGACATCGAGGCCGAGGGACGGTTCGACGACCTCGTCGCCTACGGCGGCTGGTCCATGGACGACCACCATCCCGCCGGCTTCCACAGCGCCTGCATCGGCGCGCCGGCGACGATCTTCCACCCGGCGCCGAGCCCCTACGGCATCCCCTACCGCTGCCTCTACTCGCGCAACGTCGACAACCTGATGTTCGCCGGACGCTGCCACAGCGCCACGCACGCCGCGCTGAGCTCCACGCGGGTGATGGGCACCTGCGGCGTCATGGGACAGGCGATCGGCACGGCCGCCGCGATCGCCGTCGAGCAGTCGATCCCCCCGCGCGGGGTCAACAACCACATGGACCGCCTCCAGCAGACGCTGCTCGCCGACGACTGCTACCTGCCGTGGGTCGAGCGGAAGCTCAGCGACCTGACGGCAAACGCGGAGCTTTCTGCCTCGCGCGGCGATCCCGAGCCGCTCCGCGACGGCATCGTTCGCCCCGTCGGGACCGACCTGCACTGCTGGATTCACGGCCGCGAGGACTGGGTCGCCTATACCTTCGACGACCCGCGCGACATCTCGCAGGCGACGATGGTCTTCGACTCCTCGCTCAGCGAGGACATCCAGATGAGCTACCACGGCAACTTCGGCACGCTCACCGCCCCGCCGCAGACGCTGGTGAAGGTGTTCGCCGTGGACATCCTCGTCGACGGCGAGTGGCAGGAGGTCGCCGCCGTGAACGACAACCACCAGCGTCACGTGCGCGTCCCGATCGACCGGCGGTGCGAGGGCGTCCGTCTGCGCCCCGGATGGACCTACGGCGCCCAGGAGACCCGCCTGTACGGATTCTACGTGGACTAGCCAGGATCACGCGAGTCCCGTGCGGCGCAAAAAGCATTGGGGCTGGTTTTGGCGTTTCCGTAGAATGGCGGCATGAAAGTCGACCCCCGATTCCTCGCGACCGAAGGCCGCGAGATCTTCACAGGAAATGAGCTGCTGCTGAAGGGCGCCCTCGAGGTGGAGGGCGGCGTTCACCTGCTGGGCGGGTATCCCGGAAGCCCCGTGGCGGACTTCTTCAACGCCATGGCGCAGATCAAGGACCTGCTCAGCGAGAAGGGAATCCGCGCCGTCATCAACAACAACGAGGCGCTCGCCGCGGCGATGCTCAACGGCTCGCAGTCGGTCGGATGCCGGGCGGTGATCGCGATGAAATCCGTCGGCGTCCACGTGGCCGCCGACGCGCTGGCGCTGGGCAACCTCGCCGGCGCCGACCCCGACGGCGGCGCGGTGGTCGTCTACGGCGACGACCCGTGGTCCGACTCCACCCAGGTCCCCGCCGACAGCCGCTACATCTCCAAGCACCTGTTCATCCCCGTCGTCGAGCCCGCCAACCCGCAGGAGGTCAAGGACTTCGTCGACCTGGCGCTGAAGCTCTCCCGGCGCAGCGAGCTCTACGCCGGGCTCATCATCCCCACAAACCTCGCCGACGGCGGGGGTTCGGTCGAATGCGGGCCGAACCGGTTCCCGTCGTTCAACACGCGCCAGCGGATGACGCTCGACACGGCCGCCATCGACCTCGACAAGCGCGTGCTCCTGCCGCCCAAGACGTGGTGGCAGGAGGCGACGCTCAACCGCCGCCACGCCGACGCCGTACGCATCGCCCGCGAGCTGGAGCTCAACCGCATCGAGCATGCCGGCGACGACCGCCGGCCGATCGGCTTCATCACCAGCGGCATGGCCCACGGATACCTGACCCAGGCGCTGTGGGAGATGGGGCTGCTCGGCTCGGCGCCGGTGCTCAAGCTGGGCATGAGCTACCCGCTGGACAGACAGTTCCTGCGTGAACTGGCCGAGCGGTGCCAGCGGATCGTCGTGGTCGAGGAGCGGCGCGGGTTCATCGAGGAGCAGGCGGCCGAGGCCCTGACCGCCGCCCGGCAGGCCCGTGAATCATGGGCGAGCGTCGAGTTGTGGGGCAAGACGTTCCCGCACGGCCTGGAGGGCATCCCGGACAGTCGGGGGCTGCACCCGTCGATCCTCATCGAGCGGCTGGCGCCGCTGATCGAGCGCGTCTGGCCGGACAGCGGCGCGGGCGACGCCGTCGCGCGGGAGCGTGAGACGGTGGACCTGACCGGCGACGTGAGCGTCGGCCCCCTGCCGCCGCGGCTGCCGAGCTTCTGTCCGGGCTGTCCGCACCGGGACTCGTCGTCGGTGTGCCTGCAGATCAAGGAGGAGTTCGCCGACGCCGGGTACATGCGCCGCAGGCACGGCGCGGGCCCGGTGGACCTGCTGTTCCACGGCGACATCGGCTGCTACACGATGCTGATGTACCCGCCGAACACGCCGCTGATGCACAACCTTTCGGGCATGGGACTCGGCGGCGGGACGGGCAGCGGGACCGACCCGTTCGTGGACAACAAGCAGGTCGTGTTCATGGGCGACTCGACCTTCTTCCACTCCGGGCAGCTCGCCATCAGCCAGGCGATCAAGCTCGGACAGGACATCACGTTCATCATCCTGGACAACTCGACGACGGCGATGACCGGGCACCAGCCCACGCCGAACGTCGACTACGACATCCTCGGCAACCCCACCTCGATGCAGGACATCGAGGAGATCATCGCCGGCATGGCCGGCAACAGCAACCTGACGCTCGCCCGCGTCGACCCCGAGAAACGGGACGAGTACAAGTCGCTGCTGGAGAAGACGTTCCTCGCCGACGGCGTGAAGATCATCATCGCCGACAAGGAGTGCGGCATCACCCGCATGCGGCGCAAGCGGCGCGAGGAGCGCGGCGTCGCGAAGCAGAAGGGCTACCTGCCGTCGTGGGACCACATGAACGTCTGCCAGGAGCTGTGCACCTTCTGTCTGGCATGCACGGAGTACACCGGCTGTCCGGGGCTCAAGCACGTCCGCACCGACTACGGGCTGCGGATGGACACCGACCTGAGCTGGTGCGTCAACGACGGCGCCTGCGAGCGGATCGGCGCGTGCAGCGCGTTCGAGCAGGTCACCGTCAGGCGCAAGCGCCCCCCGCGAAGCAAGGTCCCCGAGCTCGCCCTCGACGACATCCCCGAGCCGCACCGCTCTCCGCCCGGCGAGCTGTGGCGGTGCTGCCTGACCGGCGTCGGCGGGATGGGACTCGGCGTGGCGACCAGCATCCTCGTCCGCGCCGGGCACAAGGAGGGCTACCGGGTCATCTTCCTCGACAAGAAGGGCCTCGCCATCCGCAACGGCGGCACGCTCAGCCAGGTCGTCTACAAGATGGACGATCAGCCGGTGACCGCCCTGGTGCCCTACGGCAAGGCGGACCTGCTGCTGGGCATCGACGTGCTCGAGGCCGCCCGGGCCCTCGACCCGACCGGCCGGTCGCGCGTCGCCTCCCGCGACCGCACGGCCGCCGTGGTCAACACAGACAAGATCCCCACCATCGCCGGGCTCATGGGTCGTGAGGACTTCGACGTCGCCGAGCTGGAGCGGCTGATCCGCGACAACACCCGCGGCGACGACTATCTCGCCCGCAACATATCGCGGATCTGCGAGCGCTACCTCGGCAGCAAGCTCTACGCGAACATCATGATGCTGGGCTTCGCCTTCCAGAAGGGGTTGATCCCGGTATCGATGCACTCTATGGCGTGGGCGATCAAGGACACAATCCGCGCCGATTTCCGCAAGAACCTCTACGCGTTCAACATGGGGCGCAAGCTCGTCGAGCAGCCCGACCTCTTCCAAGGTCCGCCCCGCCGCACCGACTGGCGCGACGTGCTCGAGGACCGCTGTCGATGGACGGTCCGTCGATACGCGGCCGGGCAGCGACTCGCCGACGAGCTGCGGGCCCTGGCGGCGAGAACCGTCACCGCCCTGGACGAGCTGGCCGAGTCGGCGAAGCGAGACGTTGTCGTCCGCCTCTACGACTGCATGCGCTGGGGCGGCATGGACTACGCGCAGCGCTACGCGGACGCCGTCGCGCAGACCCATCGCCGCGACAGCGCCGAGCACCGCTTCGCCGCGACGCTGGCGGTGATCGAGAACCTCGCGACGGCGATGCTCATCAAGGACCCCGTGTTCATGGCCGAGCTGGGCGCCGCGCCCGAGAAGAAGGCCCGCGACCGCGAGAAGTACTCCGTCAACCCCGCCAACGGGGACCGCATCGTCTACCGGCACCTGTGGAACGTCGAGCTGAACCTCGGGCGATGGAAGGTTCCCGTTCGCCTGCGCATGCGCGACTGGATGCTGGAGGTGCTCAAGCGCTCCCGCTGGCTGCGGGCGCTGCGGATGTGGCGGCGCGACGACCATCGCCGCCTCGCCCAGTACGAGCAGCGCGTCGAGCAGTTCGGGTGGGACAACCCGCACGAGTACTACGCCCAGGTCGCCATGCTTTCCAGCCCGCACTGCATGGACTGCATGCACCCCCGCTGCCGCGAGGCGGGCTGTCCGCTGCAGAGCGAGATTCCCGAGTGGATCGACCTCGCCGAGCGGAAGCGCTGGCGCCAGGCGTGGGAGCTGCTGGAATCGAAGAACAACTTCCCGGAGATCACCGCCCGCGTCTGCCCCGCGCCGTGCGAGGTATCCTGCAAGCAGGAGCTCAACGAACACCCGGTTCAGGTGCGGCGCATCGAGCGGCAGGTCGCCGACAAGGCGCTGGACGCCGGCTGGATCGCCCCTCGCCCGGCGGAGATCCGCACCGACCATCGCGTGGCGATCATCGGCAGCGGACCGGCCGGGCTGACGGCCGCCCAGGAGCTTGCCCGCGGCGGACACAGCGTGGTCGTCTTCGAGCGCGAGGAGACGATCGGCGGGCTGATGCGATGGGGCATCCCCTCCCACCGGCTCGAGGACGAGGTGCTCGACCGCCGGGTCGAGCAGCTCGCGGCCGAGGGGGTCGAGTTCCGCACCGGCGTCGAGGTCGGGCGCGACGTGTCCGGCGCCGAGCTGCTGGAGCAGTTCGACGCCGTCCTCCTGGCGACCGGGGCGCTGTCGCCGCGCGGGCTGAACGTCCCCGGCCGGGAGAAGCGGGGAGTGCACCACGCCCTGGAGTTCCTCCGGGAGCACAACAACGGGCAGCCGCGCCCCGCCCTGTTCGCGCGGAACAAGGTGGTCACCGTCATCGGCGGCGGGGAGACCGGCAACGACTGCGTCGAGATCGCCCGGCTCCAGGGGGCCAAGTCCGTACACCAGCTTGAGATCATGCCCGAGCCGGTCGTCCGTCAGCACACGTGGACCGAGCCCGAGGGCGACCGCGTCGACCGGCGATGGTGCGTGGCGACCCACAGCCTCGGCGGCAACGACGAGGTGACACACGTCGACGGCGTCGGCGTCGAGTGGCGCCAGACCGCGTCCGGGCGCGTCATGCGGGAGCACCCCGAGCGCGCGTTCCGCCTCGAAACGGACCTGGTCCTCCTGGCCACGGGGTTCGACGCGACGCTCGACGAACAGCTTTCCGACCAGCTCGGCTTGAAGACCGAGAATGGGCGAGTCCACTCCCGCGGCAACGTCACGGACCGGCCGGGCGTCTTCGTCGCCGGCGACCTCGATACCGGACCGTCGCTGGTCTCCGCGGCGATCAACTCCGGCCGAAAGGCGGCCGACCGAATCCACGCCTACCTCGCCCGCCGACCCGCCGCAGCGCCACTTGCAGCGGCCAAATGGTGATAGAACGCCAAAAAGTCTATAGCGTACTATAGACTTCCGAGGAAGAGAGCATGCCCAGGGAGTCCAAGGCGAGCAAGCGCAAGCGGGTCGGGGAGATCATCGAACGGCTGCGGGACCGCTACCCGCACGTCTCGGCGCTGAACTGGGACACGCCGATGGAGCTGCTGGCGGCCACGATCCTCTCCGCCCAGTGCACCGACGAGCGGGTCAACCTGGTGACGGCGGAGCTGTTCGAAGAGCTCTCGACACCGGAGGATTTCGCCGGAATCTCGCAGGCGGAGCTCGAGAGGCGAATCCGCTCGACGGGGTTCTTCCGCAACAAGGCGAAGAACATCCGCGCGGCCGCGAGGAAGATCGTCGACGACTACGGCGGCGAAGTGCCCGACGAGATGGACGACCTGCTGACGCTGCCGGGCGTCGCACGAAAGACGGCGAACGTCGTGCTCGGCGACGCGTTCGGAAAGGTCGAGGGGATCGTCGTCGACACGCACGTCCAGCGGCTGGCGCAGCGCCTGAAGCTCACCTCCCGCAAGAACAACCAGGGCGACAAGATGGAGAAGGACCTGACGGACCTGGTCGATCGATCCGACTGGATCGTCTTCTCGCACCTGATGGTCTACCACGGGCGGGCGATCTGCACGGCCCGCAAGCCCGACTGCGACGCCTGCGAGATCAGCGACCTCTGCCCGTCGGCGTTCAAGGTGTAGCGGTCTCGCCCTTTCAGGGCTCCTTCTGCGGGGCCGCTTTCCCGGGGCTTCGGCCGCTCGCAAGCTCGCGGCCGTACGCCCCGGGCTTATACATGTCGACCTTTCAGGCCTTGAAGAAGCGCCGGCAGCCTGCACGTCGGGCTGACTTCTGCCGGCCCTTCAGGCCTTGAAGAAGCGCCGGCAGCCTGCACGTCGTGCCGGCCCTTCAGGCCTGGAAGAGACATCGTGACGGCGCGCAACGGCCTTCCCAGGCCACCGCGTGCTCTGCCCTTTCATGGCGCGGCGCCTCGCAAGCGACCTCGCCTTTCCCGCGCGGCGGCTTTGCCAGCCCGAGGCGTGCTCCGCCTCTTGCCGGCGCAAGCGCCCGGGACGCATCACCGGCGCTGTTCTTGTCGCGCACGGAACGAGACCTCGTCGAACGTCTGCCATCTCCCCGATACCCTCGCCGCGATCTCCCGGCTGCGCGCGGAACGAAGCCCAGCGCCCTCGCCAGGCCTGAAAGGCCGGGATGCCTCAGCCCAGGGCAAGGCCGAAGGCCGCAGCCCTGGGGCGTCGCGGCACATGGAAAGGAGCCCTGAAAGGGCGACACCCGCCGATACCGGCCGAGGCGAAAACGACGGCGGCGGGCTTTCCAGGCCCCCGCAGATGACGTACGCTGTGCCTGCAATCGCCGCGAGGCCCGGCCCGGCGCGGTCTGGGTCGGTCGGTCCGCCTGCGGCGGCAGTTCCTCGCCGATACACTGGTCTGAAAAGCGGCCCCGGCCGGAGCGCTCACATGCTGCGAGTCACCAGGAACGTCGTCATCGACGAGAAGGACCTGATCGAGGATTTCGTGCGCGCCTCCGGACCCGGCGGGCAGAACGTCAATAAAGTCAGCACGGCCGTCCAGCTCCGCTTCGACGCGGCGGGCTCGGACGCGCTGCCCGAGGACGTCCGCGACCGCCTGATGCGCCAGCAGAAGGGCCGGATCAACGACGACGGCGAGCTGATCATCGACGCGCGACGCTACCGCTCGCAGGAGCGGAACCGCAAGGACGCCCGCGAGCGCCTGGCGGCCGCGATCCGCAAGGCATCGCGCAGGCCCCGCAAGCGGCAGAAGACCCGACCGACGCGCGCGTCGAAGGAGCGGCGGCTGAAGGCCAAGCGGCGGCGGAGCGAGATCAAGAAGCTCCGCAAGCCCCCGAAGCGCGAGCGATAAACCAGCGAGAGGAGTCGACGTGAAGGTTCTCTACATCGGCGGAACGGGCGAAATTTCCTACGAATGCGCGCTCCGCAGCGTGGCCGTCGGACACGAGGTCACCGTCTTCAACCGCGGACGGAGCGACGAGCCGCTTCCGGATTCCATCCGGCGCATCACCGGCGAGGTCGGCGACACGACCTACGTCCGCCTGGACGAGGAGCGGTTCGACGTCGTCTGCCAGTTCCTCGCCTTCGACGCCGACGCCGTCCGGCGCGACGCGGAGGTCTTCGGCGGCGCGTGCGGGCAGTACGTGTTCATCTCGACCGCGTCGGCCTACCAGAAGCCGCCGCCGAGCTACGTCGTCACCGAGGACGTGCCGCTGTCGAACCCCTACTGGCCTTACAGCGCCGCCAAGGCGGAGGCGGAGCGTGTCCTGCTGGACCTGCACGCCCGCAGCGAGCTGCCGGTGACGATCGTCCGCCCGTCCCACACCTACCGCCGGCGCTTCCCGGGCGGCATCGCCCGCGGCGACGACTGGGCGTGGCGAATGCTCAACGACCGACCGGTCATCGCCTTCGGCGACGGCACGAGCCTCTGGACGCTGACCCACTCGCGCGACTTCGCGATCCCGTTCGTCAACCTGCTCGGCAATGACGCCGCCCTCGGCGAGGCGTTCCACATCACGCGGCACATGAACGCCCACACGTGGAACGAGATCCTGACGGAGGCAGCGGCTGCGCTGGGCGTCGAGGCGGACATCGTTCACGTCCCCACCGATACGCTCGTCCGCTACGACCCCGACAACGCGGGCCCGCTGCTGGGCGACAAGACCTGGCCGGTCCTGTTCGACAACTCCAAGGTCATGTCCGTCGCCGGCGAATTCGACTGCGAAATCTCGCTGCCCGAGGGCATGCGCGGCTCGGCCGAACACTACTTCCGGTACCGCGCGGACGCCTACGAGCCCGACGCGCGGCTTCACGCCCTGCTGGACCGCATCTGCGACGAGCAGCGCGCCCTGGGCGCGTGACGCAGTGCGCCGCGCCCGCGCGGTTCGACGCCCGCAGAACACCGCTATGATGAGAACGTGGACGGACAGAGCTTACGGAGCATTCGACGCGCTGAGACAGTGGTGGAAAGGAAGGAACGCCGTGGGCGAGGGAAACGCCGACACGCCGAAGGTCATCGAGGTCGCCGAACGGTTCCACGTCCGCCAGGAGATCGACAACATCGCCTGGATGGACCTGGGCGACTTCGCCGTCGCCGTCGACGCCCTGGAGCACCGCGAAAAGGCCGACGACGTGTTCGGCGCGATCGACGAGACGCTCGGCGACGAACCGCTGCGGTACATGATCAACACGCACACGCACTACGATCACGTCGCGCTCAACGACGCCTTCCGCGAGCGATACGGCGCGGAGATCGTCAACATGGAGACGACGGACATCCCCGCCGACGGCAAGTGGTTCGAGGGCGACCGGCGGCGCGTGCTGGTGCGACCCATGGCCGGTCTGCACACCGACACCGACTGCATCCTCTGGGTCCCTGCCGACCGCGTCCTGTTCACCGGCGACCTGTTCGGGTGGGGGCTGATTCCGCTGGTGGGCGTGCTGCGCGACGAGACGGCCGCGGGGCTCATGGAGGTCTACACCCGGATGATCGACTACGACGCCGAGACCGTCATCCCCGGGCACGGACCGCTGGCGACCAGCGACCACCTCAGGCGCTTCGTGGACTACTTCCACGACCTTCGCAGGCAGGCGGCCGAGGGCGTCGCCGCCGGACGGTCCGATAAGGAGATCATCTCCTCGATCGACCCGCCCGAGGACATGACCGACTGGTGGCGCTTCGTGCAGTGGAAGCACGCCGACAGCGTGGAGAAGGTCGTCCGCGCCGTCCGCCGCGGACGACTCAGCGCGCCGGACGGTTGATTCGCTCCTCGGCCGCCCGCCGCCGAGGGCACACCCGCCGCGGGGACCTCTTCGTACTCATTCCGCGCGCAGCCGAAGCAGCCCGGCTGGGCGCCCTGTGGCTGGCGACATGCTTTCCTTGGGCCCCATGCTCCAATGTCGATGGACAGCAGGCTCGGATTCCTCGATGGCGGTGGGATTGCGCACCGTGGCTTCCAGCCCCCCTCGCCACAGCGTCACCGTTCGACCCGTCCTTACACGCAGCCGGATGCGAACATGTTGCCCAGGGGAAGCATGGTCCCGCCGCGCTCACAGCTCCGCCTTGAGCTTCCGCAGCAGGTCGAGGGCCTGGACGGGGGTCATGTTGTCCAGGTCGGCGGCGCGGACCTCCTGGGCGACGCGCGATGACGGGTCGCCGAACAGCTGCATCTGCTGGGCGGCGCGGCGGGCGCGCTCGGCGAGCTCGGGCATCTCCAGCCCCTCGGCGAGATGAGCCTGGAGCTGCGGGAGGATGCTCCGCGCCCGCTGGATGACCTCCTTCGGAACGCCGGCGAGACGGGCGACGTGCACGCCGTAGCTGCGGTCCGTCCCGCCGCGAACGATCTTGTGCAGGAAGATCACCTCGTCGGCCCATTCGCGCACGGCCACGTTCAGGTTGCTCGCCCCGTCGAGCAGGTCCTCCAGCTCGGTCAGCTCGTGGTAGTGCGTGGCGAACAGCGTCCGACAGCCGATGCGAAGCGCGATGTGCTCGCAGATCGACCACGCCAGGGCGAGCCCGTCGTAGGTGCTCGTTCCCCGGCCGATTTCGTCGAGGATCACCAGGCTCTGTTCCGTGGCGTTGTTCAGAATGTTGGCCGTCTCCTCCATTTCCACCATGAAGGTGCTCTGGCCCTGGG
>CAZADC010000017.1:0-20789 GCA_964483755.1 uncultured Planctomycetaceae bacterium
CAGCTTTCGCTGCTGGGCTCAACGATGGGCGGTGCCGAGGATTTCCGCCGGATGCTGAGCGCCGTCCGGGACAATGCCTGCGAGCCGGTGATCGACTCGCAGCACCCGCTGGACGACGCCCGCGCCGCCCAGGCCCGCATGCAGGCCGGTGAACAGTTCGGCAAGATCGTGCTGAATGTCTCCGCGTAAGGAGCCGACCGTGGCCAAGCGACAATCGCACAGAATTGAAGTCCGTTCCGGCGAGAACTCCGCAGCGGACGTGCGGATCGGCGACGACCGCGCCCGGCACGTCTGCAACACCTGCGGCAGGGAGACCCACGGCCGTCCGCACATGTGCTCGGCGAAAGAGTGTCCGAAGACGGAGTACGTGTGCAGCTACTGCGGCGCGACCTCGGAGGACCCCTACCACGTCTGCTCCCCGATGGTCGAGCAGATCCGGTACGTCTGTACCGACTGCGGCCGGATGGCGTCGCGACGCGACGTCCTCTGCAAGCCGCGCGAGATAGAGTGAGAAGGCGTCGGCGGCGCCGTTTGCAGTGAGGCGGCCTGCCCCACCGACTGTCCCTCGTGCGTTTCAGTCGTCGCCGCGATACCGGGAGCCGGTGGCGGCGTCATCGGATGCGCCGGCGGTCTCGGACGGCCTCTCGCACGCTGACGACGGGCTTCGCGAGCTGACGGACACGATCAACGCCGCGGCCGCCGACATCAGCACCAGCGCCGTCCCCCCGGCCGAGACGAACGGCATGGACATGCCGGTCGGCGGAGCGGCCGCCACGTCCACGGCGATGTGCATCACGGCCTGCAGCGCCACGAGGAAGCCGAGCGAGCCGGCGAGGATCGTCCCGAACCGGTCGGGCGCGCGTCGGGCGACACGCCGCACCTGCCAGATCCACAGCACGACCAGGCCCATCAGCAGCACCGCCCCGACAAACCCCCACTCTTCGCAGAAGACCGAGAAGATGAAGTCCGTGCTGTCCTCCGGGAGGAAGCCGAGCTTCAGCGCCCCGTTGCCGACGCCCTTTCCCGTCCAGCCGCCCGAGGTGATCGCCAGCAGGGACTGCCTCGGCTGGTAAGCGCTGGGGTTGGTCGCGTCCCACGGGTCCAGCATCGCCTGGATGCGAAGCCAGCGGTGCTCCGACCGCATCACGAACAGGTAGAAACCGCCCGCAGCGGGGGGAACCAGACTCAGAAGGGAAGCGATCGGCACGCCGGCGATCAGCAGCGTCGCCGCGGCCGCCGTGCACAGAATGACGGCCGTGCCGAAGTCCTGCGTCACGACCAGGAGCGTGCAGAGCGCAATCAGCCCCACGGCCGGGAGGAACGTGCGCGTGAAGCTCCGGACGCCCTCGCCCTTTCTCGCCAGCCAGGCCGAGAGGAACACCACCAGCGCGACCTTCAGCAGCTCGGACGGCTGGAAGCCGATGGAATACTCCCTCGGGCCGATGCGGAGCCAGCGGTACTGTCCGCCCTTGGCGTGCCCGACGCCGGGGACGAACACGAGCACGGTGGAGACGATTGCGACCCCCAGCACGACGGCGGCGAGGACCGGCACACCCCGCCCGGCCAGCAGGCGGCGGTAGTCGAACCGCCACGCGGCGAGCAGCACGACGGCCGCGACGGCGGCGAAGAGGGTGTGGCGCACGTCGACGCGCGCGTACCAGGCCCCGGGGCGGGCGACGGAAGCGACGGCGCTGTGCACCATGACCACCCCCAGCGCCAGCAGCGCCAGGGTCACCAGCACGAGCGACTGTCCTGGCGGATTGTCCCCCAGCGACAGGCGTTTCGTTTCGTCAGGCATCCGTGCCTTCCTTTCGTGCGTCGATTGCGGCTCAGCGCAGCTTCAGCGTCGCCAGCGCCAGGGCGGCGAAGATGATCCCCAGGATCCACAGGCGGACGACGACCTTGTTCTCCGCCCAACCGCCGAGATGGAAGTGGTGATGGATCGGGGCACAGCGGAACAGCCGCTTCCCGTCGCGTCCGGGACCGGGGCGGGTGAGCTTGAAATAGCCCACCTGGAGGACGACGCTGAGGGCTTCCATTACGAACACGCCGCCGGCGATGACGAGCGTCAGCTCCTGGCGCGTGACGACGGCGACGTATCCGATCAGCCCGCCCAGCGGAAGCGAGCCGGTGTCGCCCATGAAGATCGACGCCGGCCCGGCGTTGTACCACAGGAACCCCAGGCACGCCCCGAGGATCGACGCGCACAGCACCGCCATCTCCTTCGAGCCGTATACGTGCGGCAGCTGGAACAGGCGGGCCCACGGCTCGACGCCGACCAGCCACGACACCATCAGGAAGAATGCCGCGACGATGATCAGGCACCCGGCCGCCAGTCCGTCCATACCGTCAGTGAGGTTCACCGCATTGGACGAGCCGACCATCGTCAGCACCGTGATGATGACGTACGCGAGCATCGGCAGGTAGATCGGGGCCGCCTTCAACGGAAGATAGAAGTTGTGCGGCGGGTTCTCCCACGCGCCGCCCGGGCCCGGCACGAAGCTCTGGCTGCCGTAGCGGCGGATGAAGATCGACAGCAACACCGCCAGGCCGATCTGGAAGAGAATCTTCTGCCAGCTCTTGAGCCCGTCGCGGCTGGTCTCGCCCGCGGCGCGACGGATCTTGAACCAGTCGTCCACCGCCCCGAGCAGCCCGAGCCAGACCAGCGCGAACAGCCCCATCAGCACGTAACGGTTGGACAGATCACCGAAGAGGATCGTCGCAACCACCACGGCCGAGACGATCAGAACCCCGCCCATCGTCGGCGTGTCGCTCTTTCGCTTGGCGAGCTCATTGAGATCCGCGTGGTCGAACTCCGGACGGTCGCCGATCTTCTTACGCACCAGAAAGCGGATGAGCGACGGCGCGGCGAGCATGACAATCAGCCAGCTCACCAGCGCCGCCCCGGCCGCTCGCAGCAGAAGCTGCGGATGGTCGCTGAACGATTGCAGAATCCAGTAGATCAACGTCCGTCGTCCCTTGTCGCCTGCTTCGTACCGCTTCGCCGCCGCGCCGGGCGGTTTGTGTCGCCGCCGGCGAACGCCCGGCGGATCGGCTCGACCAGACGCTCCATCGCCGTCGCGCGCGAGCCCTTCAGCAGCACCGCGTCCCCGTCGCGCAGCAGGTCGCCCACGGCGTCGACGGCCTGGTCGACCGTGTCAAAGCTCTCCGCGTCGCCGCCGCGGTCTGCGGCCCCGTCTGCGATGCAGCGTCCCAGATCGCCCACGCCGATCACCAGGTCCACGCCACGTGCGGCGATCTCACCGCCGGTGTCCACGTGGAGCGATTCGGCATCGTCGCCCAGCTCTCGCATGTCGCCGCAGATCATCACGCGCCGCTTCGCCGGCGTCTCGGCAAGCACGTCCGCGGCCGCCAGGACGCTGTCGGGGTTGGCGTTGTACGCGTCGTTCATCAGCAGCAGTTCGCCGATCCACTCCCGCTGGAGCCGCATCTCGACGCCGGCAAAGTCCCGCAGCGCCGCGGCCGCGTCGTCCTGCGACACGCCCATCCGCTGGGCGGCGGCGATCGCGGCGAGGGCATTGAGCGCGTTGTGCCGCCCGGCCAGCGGCAGCTCGACCCACAGCCTCCCGTTGAGCTCGAACCGCTGCCGCCCGTCGCCCGGATCGTAGTCGGTCAGACGCAGGTCGGCGTCGTCGCTCGTGCCGAACCGCACCAGCCGGACGTCATCGTATGCCCGCAGAGCCCGGCCGAGCGGTTCGCTGTCGGCAGTGACCACGCCCAGCCCGTTCGGCGACAACCCGCCGAGGATCGACGCTTTCTCCGCGGCGACGCCGTCGATCCCGCCGAGGCGCTCGAGGTGGGCCCGCGAGACGTTCGTGACCACGGCCACGTCGGGTCGCGCGATCGCCGCAAGGTGGGCGATTTCGCCGGGCGCGTTCGAGCCCAGCTCGCACACGACGTAGTCCTCGGTCCCCTTCACGCCCAGCAGCGTCAGCGGGACGCCGATTTCGTTGTTGAAGCTTTTCGGGCTGCACGCCCCGTCCAGGGTCCGCGACAGCACGTGGTGGATCATCCGCTTGACGGTCGTCTTGCCGTTCGAGCCGGTGACGGCGACTACGGTCGCGGGCAGGCGCTCGCGCTGCGCCCTCGCCAGGTCGCCCAGGGCGGACATGGTGTCCGGCACGCCGACGACCCCGGCGCCGAAGCGCCGCAGCGTCTCGTCGGGAATCCCGGCGTCGGCGTCGACGATCGCCGCGACGCACCCGGCGTCCGCGGCGGCATCGAGGAAATGGTGGGCGTCGAACCGTTCGCCGCGCAGCGCCACGAACAGTTCACCCGCCTTCGCATCCCGCGTGTCGGTGCTGACGAACGTGATCGGCGCCTCGTCTCCGCGGGCCCGCCATCGGCCCCGCACGGCGCGTCGCACCTGGTCGACGGACATCTCCCTCACGGGCTCGCCCCCTGCCGCGCGACGGCGGCCGCCGCCTCTTCCACGTCGTCGAAGTGCACGCGACGCTCGCCCAGCACCTGGTAGTTCTCGTGCCCCTTGCCGGCGATGAGTACGACGTCGCCGTCCCGCGCCTCGCCCACGGCCTGGCGGATAGCGGCGCGGCGGTCGGGCCGGACGGCCACCTTCACCCGCCCGACCTGCGAGAAGCCGCTCAGCACCTCGTCAATGATCGCGGCGGGCTCCTCGCTGCGCGGATTGTCCGAGGTGACGATGACCCGATCGGCGAGTTGCTCGGCAACGGCGGCCATGCGCGGCCGCTTGGTCCGGTCGCGGTCGCCGCCGCACCCGAACACGACGATCAGGCGCCCGCCCGTGATCGGCTGCAGGGCGCCGAGGACGTTGGCGAGCGCGTCGTCGGTATGGGCGTAGTCCACGAAGACATCGAACGGCGCGTCGGTCTCGACCCGCTGGAGGCGTCCCGGAACGCAGTCGGTCTCCGACAACGCCGCCGCGACGGTCGTCAGGTCCACGCCGAGCGAAAGGCACGCCCCCGCGGCGGCCAGGGCGTTGAACACATTGTGCCGCCCGATGAGCGTCGTGCGGACGGGCGCCTCATTTCCCTCGTGCATGAGCACGCAGCGGGTTCCCGTCGCGTCGATGCTGTCGATCCGCGCCCACAGGTCGGCGGCCGAGTTGAGCCCGTACCAGAGTACCTTGGCGGGCGCCGCCGCCTCGGCGAACGCCTCGCCGACCGGGTCGTCCCGGTTGATCACGGCGACGCACCGCTCGTCCAGCGGCTCGAAGAGGCGGCGCTTGGCGGCAAGATATTCCTCGGCCGTGCCGTGGTAATCCAGGTGATCGCCGCTGAGGTTGGTGAAGACGGCGACACGGATGCCGAGCCCGGCGATGCGGTCCTGGTGCAGCGCGTGGCTGGACGCTTCCATGACGAGGTGCGTCCGCCCGCCGCGGACCATCTCGTCGGTCAGCTCGGCGAGCATGACGGGATCGGGCGTCGTCGTGGCGGCCGGCAGGGCGCGGCCGCCGGTATCGTAGCGAATCGTCCCGAGCAGCGCGGCCGACAAGCCGGCCCGCTCGAGGATCGCTCGCGTCAGATAGGTCACGGTCGTCTTGCCGTTGGTCCCGGTGACGGCGACCGTGGTCAGCTTGCCCGCCGGGAAATCGCGGATCGCCTGGGCGAGCCACCCCGCCGCCCGCCGCGTGCTGTCCACGACGGCGACCGGCACATTCACGTTCGCCGGAGGCCCGCCTTCGCACACGATCGCCGCCGCTCCCGCCTCGACGGCGGCCGGGATGTAGCGCCGCCCGTCCTGCTCGACGCCGCGGACGGCGACGAAGCAGCTTCCGGGCGTGCACTTGCGCGAGTCGGCCTGCACGTCGACCACCTCGGCGTCGCCGCCGTGCGGTGCGGCCTTCAGCCCGGCCTTTTCCAGCAGTTCTGAGAAACGCATAGCGCACGTCCTGAGCGCCCGGCGGCTGACGCCGCCCTGAGCGTCCGATAATCTCTTACCACACAAATCGCCGCGGACACAGAAAGCTTCACCGCCGAACAGACGTCGCGGCGCGCAGAGTCTGTCGAAGGCCCAAGGCGCCGCGCACGCGTCGTAATGCCGTCAGCTTCTGTTTCTGCTTCTGCTTCATCAAGCCGTCCGCTTCTGCTTCATCCTCATCAAGCCGTTGCTTCTGCTTCTCCCTCGTGTTCCTCTGTGTTCTCTGTGGTCAAGCCCCGCTCAGCGTCCGGCGTACTGCGCGTCCACCGGCCGGTCCGGCGGCACGTCCAGGTAGGACAGACTGCGGGTCAGGACGTCCTTTACGTACGGCGCCCCAACGACCGATCCGTAGTAGCCCTTCGACGCGTCCGGATAATAGATCGAGATCACGCACAGCACGCGCGGGTCGCTCGCCGGCGCGCCGCCGACAAACGTGCCGGTGTACGCCCCGGCCGGGTATCCGCCGGGTCCGGGGATCTGGGCGGTGCCGGTCTTGCCGAAGCTCGTCCACCGATCCAGCTTGCACCGCTTGCCCGTGCCCCGTTCGACCACCTGCCGCAGCACGTCCACCGCCTGGGCGGACACCTGCGGCGTCACCACGCGCCGGACAGCTCGCGGTTCGCCCCGCCAGACCACGTTCCCGGACGCGTCGCGGACGTGGTCCACTACCCGCGGGCGCATGAGCAGCCCGCCGTTTACCAGTGCGTTGAACGCGGCCGCAAGCTGCAGCGTCGTCACGGAAATCTCCTGCCCGAACGGCACGCGTCGCAGGCTGTACCCGTCCCACTTCTCGAGATCCCGCACGATGCCGCCGCTCTCACCCGGCAGATCGACGCCCGTCGGCTCACCGAAGCCGAATCGCCGCGCGACGGCGTGCAGGCGCTCGTTGCCCAGCATCTCGCCGATCTTCGCCATGCCGATGTTGCTGGAGTGGACGACAACGTCGGTCAGCGTCAGCCAGCCGTAGTGGTGTCCGTGATCCGTAATGCGACCGCCCCGTCGGGCGTGGTACACGCCGTTCTCGCAGAAGATGCGCGTATCAAAACCGACCACATCGGCCTGAACGGCGGCCGCGGCGAAGATCGGCTTGAGCGCGCTGCCCGGTTCGTAGGGCGTTACGATCGCGCGGTTGGTGCGATGGTCGGGCTCGGTGCGGTTGAAGCGGTTCGGGTCGTAGGTCGGCACGGACGCCATCGCGAGCACGTCGCCGGTGCGGCAGTCGAGGACGACGCCCGCGCCCCAGCGCGCGTCGTGCGTCTCGACACTGCGGCGGATCGCGTCCTGGAGGGACGCCTGGATGACGGCGTCGATCGTCAGGAAGACCTGCCCGCCGTCGCGCGGCGGATCGGACTCGTCGGGAAGCGGCCAGATCGATCGCCGGCGGGCGTCGGCGAGCATCGTTCGCTGTCCCGCCCGCGCGGCGAGGCACTCGTTCCAGGACAGCTCGATTCCGCCGCCTCCGCGCCCGTCGTGCAGGCGGAAGCCCAGCACGGTCGCCGCAAGGTTGTCGTTCGGGTAGTAGCGCCGCCACTCGTGCTGGATGCTGACGGCCGGCGTGGGAATGCCCCGGACGCCGGCGACCTCCGCCTCGGAGATATCGCGCTTCAGCCAGACGAAGCGGTCACGACGGCGGGTGATGAACGCCCGCTGCACCGCAGAGGGATCGAGATCGAGCGTCTGTCCCACGTCAATGGCGGTGTCGAGCAGTTCGTCGTCGCGGAGTGTCATGGGGTCCACGAACGCGCTCGGCACCTGCCGGCTGCCGGCGAGCAGGACGTATCCGCCCCGCGTGCGGGCGTAGATGTTGCCGGGGCGCGCGGGCAGGCGGACGACCTTCCGCTGCTGGATGTGGACGCGCTGCGCGGCGTCGCCGCCATCGCGGATCAACAGCGCCATGCGGACACCCAAGGCGACGACGGCGACAATCAGCAGCCCGAACAGCACCTCCGCCCGCCAAGCTGCCGCCCGTCTGTCTTTCATGGTCCGCTCGTATCGCGCTCGAAGGTATGCGTCCCGCAACAGCACCAACCACAGAGAACACAGAGGATTCCTGCATGTTGCGGCGACGGGATATTCGTCTCAGTCGCCGACTCGATCCGCTGCCGCTCTCTGTCTCTGAGGGCGTCCTTGCGGCATTGTGCTGACGGTGACCTGCCGCTTCCGCTTTTGTCTCGTTTTCCTCTGTGTCTCTTTAGTCAGGTCTTTCAGCGTTGTGCCGCGATGCCGTTCGGAGGGCAGTCGTCGGGCTCGACCAGATCGAGCGCCATCTGTCCCGCCCGACGGCGCACCTCGCGGGGCGCGGTCAGGTATCCCAGGCGTATCTGCTGATCCCACAGCGTCCGGCGCAGGGAAATCTGCTGCGTCTCCAGACGTTGAATTTCGTGGCGGGCGGCGATTTCCGCACGGCGGATCTGCACCAGACCGACCGCCACCATCGCCAGCGCCGCTATGACCAGTCCCAGTCGCATCGTCGCCTCCGCCGCGGATCAGATCGAGTCCGGAATCTCCAGCTCCAGCCCCACCGGGAGGGTGTCGGGGCTCGAGAGCTTGTCCCGGTTGGCCTCGTAGAGCTTCCGAACGGCCGAGCGGGAATCGTCCTGCAGCACCTCGCGGGCGATCTTGGTCAGATTGTCGCCGCGACGGACCGTGTACACCCGCCGTCTGCTCGGCGCCGCAGGTCGTCGGGCGAAGCGGCGGCGGAGCTGCTCGACGTCGAGCTCCTCCACGCGCCGCCGCGTCGGCGCCGGTCGCTGCCGCGGGGCCGGGCGCGCGGTCGACGCTGCCTCGTCCAGCGGCGGAATCGCGAGCGTCTGCCCGACGACGACGGTGTGCTCGTCGCTGATCCTGTCGCGATTGGCGGCGTAGATACGTTTGTATTCGTCGGCATGGTCGCGCCCGTACACCTTCGTGGCGATACGGATCAGCGAGTCGCCCGGCTCGACGGTATACGTTCTCGCAGCCGGGGCGGCGACCGGCGGGGGTTCCACCCTCGACGCTTCAGCCGCGACGGGCATCGGCCCGTCGCTGGCCGCCTGCTCCCGCCGCTGACGGCTCCGCTGGCGGGCGACGGCGGGCATCGGCGGGATCACCTCCTGGCGGCGCATGGCGACGTTCACCTCACCGCCCCGCGAATCGCGGGGCCGGGTCCAGGTCGCCTCGACGACGCCGGCCGGGCGCTCGGCTCGGCTCGATGCCGCCTCGCTCGCGTCACGGGCGTCCGACCTTTCGTCCGTCGAGCGCTCCGGCACGGGCGTCCAGGCGTAGGTGAGGTCGGTTCGCTGCCGTTCGCTGTGCGGGGGCGTCGTCGGCTCGGTGCCGCCCGTCAGTCCGCTGAGCACCAGGCCGAAGAGGATGATGAACATCAGACCCACCAGCAGGCCGATTCTCGTTTCGGGTTTCATGGCTCCGGCTCCATCCAGAGGCGTTCGCTGGTTGTCATTGAATCCGTTCGATGCCGCGGAGCTTTGCCGACCGGCTCCGCGGGTTGCGTCGTTTCTCTTCGTCGTCGGGTGTCAGCGGCTTGCGGTTCAGCCGACGGACGCTCCCGTCGCGCTGCAGCCCGGCGAACCGCTGCTTGACCCGGCGATCTTCGAGCGAGTGAAAGCTGATGACGCCCGCTCGTCCGCCGACGTTCAACACGCCCGGCAAGTGCGAGAGCAGCCGGTCAAGACTGTCCAGCTCGCCGTTGACCGCGATTCGCAGCGCCTGGAACGTCCGCGTCGCGGGGTGCACGCCGCGACGCGAGCGTCTGGCGGCCGGCGGGTACGCCCCCGTCACAATCTCCGCCAGGCGCGCCGTCCGCCGGATCGGTCGCTCGCGCCGTGCGTTGACGATCGCCCGTGCGATCCGCCGGCTGTAGCGTTCTTCGCCCCAGGCGTAGATCAGGTCGGCGAGCTCTTTCTCGCCGAGCGTGTTGACCAGCTCTGCCGCGGCGGGGCTGTTCGATTCGGCGTCCATTCGCATGTCAAGCGGCCCGTCGGCCGAGAAACTCAGCCCGCGGGTCGGGTCGTCGAGCTGATTGGAGGAGATCCCCAGATCAGCCAGAAGCAGGTCCACCGCCTCGGTGTCGGCGAGGCGGAGCACTTCCGGCAGGTCGGCGAAGTCGGCCTTGAACAGTCGCACACGGTCGTCGAAGCGCTCCAGGCGCCTGCGCGCGATGTTGAGGTTTCCCTCGTCAAGGTCGATTCCAATCAGCCGGGCCTCGCGCCCGGCGGCGTCCAGCAGCGATTCGGCGTGTCCGCCCAGTCCGACGGTGCAGTCACAGAGCACGCGTCGTCCGGACGGTTCCAGCAGGCCGGCGACGGCCTGTCTCATTACAGGCTCGTGGGCCGTCCAGGGATCCATCCCAAGCCTGTCGCCGGCCTAGCCGGCAACCGCCTCGCGGGTCAACGCCTCTTTCGCGTGCTCGGAAAAATCCACCCGGACATGCTCATCCGCCAGGGCCTGAACGCGGGCCAGGCGTCTTGCCAGATCCAGCAGGCGCTGCCGGTGTCCATCTCGCAAGGACGAGGGTCTCGCCAACTGGCGCCGCAGTTCCGCGAGGTCGACGCACCGACGTCCGTGTCGGTCCGCCGCTTCGCTTCGGGCTTCCGGTCGGATGAGCATGCTGCGACTCCTTTCTCCGGGGATATGTCTCTTCCACGTCGGGCGGGCTCTGCTCCGCCGCCCGATCGTCACAACGTCTGTTTCTCGTCGCCGCCCTCGGCCGTCAGGCGGTCGCTCGCCTCGTAGAGCAGCTCGGCATAGTGCTCGAGGCTTTCATCAACGTGGCGCTCCCATTCATCGCTCGGCCAGATCTCGATGTGGTCCATCTTGCCGACCAGCGTCACCTGCTCGTCGATCGTCGCGCGGGCCATCGATTTCTCCGGCAGGACCACGCGGCCTTGCGAGTCCGGCTTAAGCACGCGGGCCATCGCGAAAAGCAGCCCGATCTTCGCCTGCTCGCGGTTCGGCAGCGGCGAACGCTTCATCGTCGCCAGCAGCCGGCGGTAGTAGCGGTCCGGATACAGCCAAAGGTGCCGGTCAGGCCCGAGGACGCAGATGAAGTTCGTCCCGTCTTCTTCGGCGTCGATCTGCTCCCGCAAGGCGGCACAGATCGACAGACGATGCTTGGCGGAATCGATCGTCTGCTCGAATTCCCCGACAAACATCGCCATTGATCGGTCCTCTTCGCCACCTGATGGGCTTCACAGGGAAACATAGCCACTTATAGGGAAAAGACAAGCAAAAAAAGAGACAAAGCCCTGAGCCGGCTTGGGCAGCGCTTACCTAACAGCCTGCGAACTCGTCGTTCCCTTGTATGGCCGTCGCGACAGTTACCCCAACATCTTGGGGTAACCCCCTGGCGAAAGTTTTTCTGAGAACGTCGCGTCTGCGTTTTTCAAAGAGTCCGTCCCGCTCCGGGACGTCGGCGGCACGCGCCGTATCCTCCTTATCGGCCGGGGGCGGGGGACACTTGAATCGAATCCTGAGAAGCCCCTCATCGGCGCTTCATGTGCTGGTACCCTCCCCAGTAGGCCCAGGGGTTGAAGCGAACGGGTTCGAGCGCGGCGAAATCCGCCCAGAGGCAATGCCCCTCCGCGTAGAGTTGGTTTGCGCCGTCGGGCGCGGCGCTGTCTGCGTCGCCGTGGCTGGCGATGCGGAACTGATCCACTTCGCTGAAGGCCCAGACCGTGTCGGAGGCGATCGGCAGGTCGAAGTCCGCGTTCAGGGCATCACGCGGCCGAAGCGGGCCGACGATCAGCGACTGTCCGCCCCACGCCAGGTCGGTATCGCGACCGGCCATGATGTGATATCGCAGGTAGAAGTGGTGCGTCGTAACAGCCGGCTGGCCCATGGGCTTCGGGTAGGCCGTGGGACCCTCGTACGAAACACGGGCGCTCGGGCAGATCACAGACGCCAGCGCGGACGCGTCGAACGTCCCGTCCCGCAGGTCCGCCACGGGCACTGACGTATCCGTGTAGTCCAGCAGGCCGGACAGGGCGTTGGCGCCGTAGGCGTGGGGTCCCCACGTGTTCGGCCAGCCGTAGTAGGGATAGTACTCCCCGTTGTCCTCGGAGTAGAGCTGCAGCGAGAGTCCCACGTGATGCAGGCGCGATGCGCACGACGCCCGCCGGGCCGCTTCCATCGCCCCCTGAAGCGCCGGGACAAGAATCGACACCAGCAGCGAGAGGACGGCGATCACGACGAGCAGTTCGATCAACGTGAATCCGCGCTTCGAGGCGGCAGGTACCGCGCCGCACTGGCGCCGGGTGCGCGTGCTGTCTCTCATCGGACGTGCCCTCTCTCCCGCATGTCGCCTTCTCCCGGACGATCCGCGGGACGGATGCCTACAGACACTCCACAGCGCCGCCGACCGACGGCGAACGTGGCACAGGCCTTCCGCCTGTTCTGCACAGCCTGAAAGGCTGTGCCACCATTGCGGACTCATCTGATTCAGCGCGGCGGCCTTCCCAGGCCGGCGCGTACCGAACGGTCGGGCTCTCGCGGTGCCCTCGGAAGGACACCGCGCTTCATGCGTGTGAGCCTGCCCGGCGACAGACCACCGACTGCTAACCACTGACTACCCGCTACCAGCTACCGGCTACTGACCACCGGCTACCGTCTACTGACCACCGCCCTGCTTCGCCAGCTTCTTCCACCCGGCCTCGGGCAGCGCCACGCGGAAGCCGAGGTAGATGTAGCCGGGGTACTTCGGGTTGTTGAACTCCCGGTCTCGCGACCGCTGCGAGAGCCCGTAGTAGCCCCACGACCCGCCGCGGATGCTCCGGTAGTTGCCCGGCTCGTCGCCGATCGGATCGGTCTTCGCGTCCTTCGTGTAGGGCTCGAACCAGTCGGTGCACCACTCGCCGACGTTCCCGGCCAGGTCCATCACGCCGTCGCGACTGGCGCCCTCGGGGTACGTACCGACCACCATCACGCCGAAGCCCTCGCTGCTGCGGATGTCCGGGTCGATCTCCAGCGCCTCGGCGCCGGCGAAGTTGCCGTGCACGCCGGACGTCGGCGCCTCGTCGCCCCAGGGGTACTTGCGGTCCTGGCCGCGCCCGGTGGCGACATACTCCCACTGCGCCTCGCTGGGCAGGCGGAATCCGTCGGCCTTGGCGTCGAGCTTCCACCGGGTCACCGTCCGCTTGCCTTCCTTCACTTCCTCCTCGGCGTAGGCGGGCTTCAGCCCGGCCTGCTCGCTCAGCCAGTTGCAGTACTTCACCGCGTCCAGCCAGGAGACGTAGATCACCGGTTCGCGGTCGCGCCAGGAGTACCCGTCGCGGGACGCGCGATGCTCGGGTCGGAACAGCTCGAACTGCTCGTTGGTGACCTCGTACTTGCCGATGGCGAACGCTGAGAGCCTGACCTTGTGCGGCGGGCGCTCATCGGGATTCCCGTCGGCCGTGCCCATGGTGAACTCGCCGCCGGGGATGAACACCATCTCCGGAATCGTCGGGTCGCGCCGCTCGGGGACCCGGACGGGCTCGACGCGGACCAGCTCGATGCGGTCGATGCACGGCGCGCCGACGTCGTCGCTGCCCTCGCGGTCGCGGACGGATTTGCGCCACTCGACGGTGAGGAACGTCGTCTTGTCGTAGAGCGACCAGAAGAGGCTCGTCATGTGCACCTTCCCCTCGCCGGTCGGCGGGAGGAAGGCGGGAATGTAGTAGGGGTACTCCTTCTCGCCCCGCGGCGGGCCGTCGGCGACCATCGTCAGCCGCGCCTCGCGGTCGGTCGGATTGCTGTAGCGGATGCGGATGTTGTACGTGCCGGTCTCAAGTCCCTTGACCGGGACGGTGAACCCGCTCCCGTCGGACTCGATGTTCCGCACGCAGGTCGCGCCGGCGACGTCGACGGTCTCCGCCTCGCCGTGGAGCTCGCCGGACTCGGCCTCGATGATCGTCTCCGGCCCGACGGCCGCCCCGCTCGCCCAGGTGCGATTGAGCAGGTGGTATCCGCGCGGGCTGTTTTCCTTCGTCTCCTTCGCGATGATCTCCTTCCGCCCGTGGACGTCCAACAGCGTTTTGCCCTCGCGCGCGAGCACGAACTGCGGCACGCCGGCGCGGAGCGGCACGTGGCGGTGGGCCATGCCCGCGGGCATGGAGAAGGTCGTCTCCTCGCCGCCGAGGCGGATGGTCAGCTCGGCCGGGGCGGTCAGGGCGGTGGTCACGTACACGCGGTCGAGCGCGTCGTCGTGGATCTGGTCGAACGGGTGCTCGACGCTGGTGATGTCCACCCACTCGCCGCGCTTGGGGTCCCACGCCTGCCGCTGCCAGACGGAGCGGTTGCGATAGACGAAGTAGAGCTTGTCCTGCGCGATCTCCGGCGCGCGGCCGGTCTTGAACTTCGCGCTGTAGTAGCCCGTCACGTCCAGGAAGGACTCGTCGCGGTCGAAGTACGCCCGGTCCCATCCCCGCTGCCAGCGGTAGGGCATGAGGTTGGAGTCCTCGTTGTAGTCGCTCCAGGTGACGATCTCGACCCACTCCGGGCGGTCGCGGCAGATGCCCTCCCACATCGCGGCGTAGCCCTTGAGGCCCTGGAAGTCGCGGAGGTTCGGGCTGTTGTAGGCGGGCGCAAGACCGGCCATGAAGATCTTGTCCAGCTCCTGCGTGACGCGCCGCCCGATCGCATTGGTCCGCAGCATGTCGGCGACGACCCCGTCGGCGGCGAAGTAGAACACGCCGTCCATGTGCGGCTGGTCGGCGAAGAACTCGCGGACCGTCCGGTCGCTCCAGGCCATCTTCCATCCCGGCGCCGCGACGCTGGGGACGAGCACGACGTCGCGCCCCTTGTCGGCAAGGGTCTTCATCGAGCCGGCGTAATGCATCGGCCGACCGCCCCACCCGCTCATGACGACCTTGTCGTTCCAGCGGAACTGGTTGGGATGCTCGGCGAAGCGCTCGACCATGTCGACGACGGCGCCGAACTGGTGGTCCGGCGACATGAACAGTTGAAAGCCGCTGTCGAGCTGGCGGGCGGCCTCGTACATCCGTTCGGCGGCGCGGACGTAGTTGCCCGGGTTGTCGCCGGTCTTCCATACGCCGCAGTTGAGGGCGAATCCGTCGATGCCGTGCCGCTGGGCGAGCTCGATCTCCTGCTTGTAGAACTCGACCGAGTTGAAGTAGCACGTCATGTAGTGGGCGAAGACCATCGGGCGGGTCGACGCCGTGTCGGCCGGCTGGGCAAACGCGGCCGGGACCGCGGCGAACGCAACGACGAGAGCGACGGTAGTTGAGCGGCGAAGCATGCGGAGCTCCTCATTTCGACGGGATTGTTTCGTGCGTCGGGCGGTGCCGCCCGATCGTTCACAAAGTATAACCGCGCCACCCCGAGAGGGTGACGGGCAAACCGCTTTGGACCACGTCCGTATCCGTCTAGAATGTCATGGCACAAAGTGACAGTCGCCTGAACTGGAGACTCGACGTGGTCCATCCGGACCGAAAACGCGAGGGCGTCCGAACGCTGAGCTGCCGGGAGATATGGGGCGGCGTGAGCGCCGTCGACGAGACCGTCGCCATGCCGGGACTCGACGCACGGGTCATCTCGCGACCTCACGGCGACTCCTCCCGCGGCGGGGACATCCACTATCTCGGGCTCTGCGGGCACGGCGTGCTGTCGCGGTTCGTGGTGGCCGATGTCTCGGGGCATGGTGATGCGGTCGCAGAGGTGGCCGGGATGCTGCGGCGACTGATGTCGCGGCACATGGACACGCCGGACCAGTCCCAGATGGTCCGCGCCATGAACGCCGAGTTCCACGCGCAGGAGCAGGCGGGCAACTTCGCCACGGCCGTGGTAATGAGCTACCTGGCGCCGGACGATCACCTCGTCGTGGTCAACGCCGGGCATCCCCGACCGCTGTGGCGCCGTCGCGTCGAGGACCGCTGGCGCCTGCTGACGGGCGAGCTTCCGGAATCGGTCGCCGAGCTGACCGACCTGCCGCTCGGCGTCGTCGCGGAGACCGGCTACCGCCAGTTCGCCGTGCACCTCGAGCCCGGAGACCTGGTGATCGTGTACACCGATCCTCTCATCGAGGCCGAGAGTCCGACGGGCGAGATGCTGGGCGAGAGCGGGCTTCTGCGCGCCGCAACGAAGCTCGACGCAAGCAGACCCGAGACCATCGGACCCGACCTGATCAAGGCCGTGGAAGACTTCCGGGACGGCGCCCCGCTGGGCGACGACGTGACCGTCCTCGCCCTGCACCACAACGGCGACGATCCGCCGATCGTGGGATAGGAACCGCCGGACCTTCCGCGCGCAAATCAAACGACGATCTGCGCGCCCTATGCCGGCGCCGCCAGCAGGCCGAGCACGACGCGCCGCTGGGCGCCGGACGCGGCGGGGCAATGCGCCGGATATCCGTCCATTCGCGCGGCCGCCTGCATCGCGACACACGCCGCCTCGCACGCGCGGACGGGCACGCCGAAGCGGTCGGAAGTGACGGTGCTGGAGGGGCTCAACAGGTCGCGAATCCGTCCGGCCAGATGAATGTTGAGCGCCCCGCCGCCGCACAGGACGACCTGGTGAGGTCGCTCCGTTCCCGCCGTGACGGCGTCGGCGACGCTCCGCGCGATCATGTCGACGACCGAGGCGAGCAGGTCCGCCCCCTCGCACGCGTACTTGCCGGCCATCAGCGCCAGGCGCTCTCGATATTCCGCCCCCCACTCGCCGGGCGTGGCCGCGCGCGGCGCGGGACGCCGGAAGTACCGGTCGGCGAGCAGCTCGTGGACCAGTTCCGGGCAGACCTGCCCCTTCGCCGCCAGCGCCCCGTCGGCGTCCATCGGTCGATCGAGGTGCTCGCGGGCCAGCGCGTCAACCAGCGCCGTGCCCGGACCGACGTCCATCGCCGTCACGTCGCCCGCCAGGGAGTCCGCGCCGACGACCGTCAGGCGCGCCAGCCCGCCGAGGCGGACCATCACGCGCGACAGCCGCGGGTCGCGCAGCACTCGCCACTTCGCCCATGCCGTCGGCGCCGCGCCGCTGCCGCCCGCCGAACCGTCCGATTCCGGCAATCGCCCCACCGTCGGCAGCTCCGCCTGCGCCGCAGCCGCCGCGGGCGAGCCGAGCTCCGCCGCGGTCGGGAGCGCATTCCTGTCGGACACGCGAAGCACGACCGGTCCGACGATCCCCAGCGCCTCGACCGGCGCGTCGGCCGCAACGCTCTCGGCCGTCAGCGTCGCCGCCGCCTGTCCCATGTACGCGCCCAGCGCCATGTCGAGCGACGCGAGTTCGACCGGTTCGGTGGTGCCGCCGTCCAGCACCCGGCCCAAGGGCTCGGCGAGCCCGTCCGGCAGCGACCGCACGGTATGATCGAGAACGGTCGCCGTCATCGCCTCGCCACGGCCGCGCAGGCCGACCAGCGCCACGTCCACGCCGTCGCCGGCCTCGCCGCAGCACGCCCCCACATAGAGCTTGCCCTTGGATTTGCCCATGACGCCCCATCCTATCGGGCGCGGCGCCCTTTCGCCACGCGGACGGGTGACGGACGCCCCGCCGGTCGGTACAATGCCGCCGCCGGGTCGACGGGACGGCCCGGCCGCTCGCCGCAATCGCAAATCGCAATCGCAACGAAAGGAACACCCATGGCCGCTCGGAATATCCTGATGATCGTCGGGGACTACGTGGAGGACTACGAGGCGATGGTCCCCTTCCAGGTCCTCACCATGGTCGGACACGACGTGCACGCCGTCTGTCCCGGCAAGGCGCCGGGCAATACCGTCCGCACGGCCGTCCACGACTTCGACGGCGCCCAGACCTACAGCGAGAAGCCCGGGCACAACTTCGCCCTCAACGCCGCGTTCGAGGACGTCGATCCCGCCGACTACGACGGACTGGTCCTGCCCGGCGGGCGGGCGCCCGAGTATCTGCGCCTCGACGAGGGCGTCCTGAAGATCGTGCGGCACTTCTTCGAGGCCGACAAGCCGGTCGCCGCGATCTGTCACGGCATCCAGATTCTGACGGCCGCCGGAGTCGTCGAGTCGCGCCGCTGCGCCGCCTACCCCGCCGTCTCGCCGGAGCTGCAGGCCGCCGGTGGCGAATGGGCCGGAACGAACGAAACGCTCACCAACGCCGTGGTGGACGGGAAGTTGGTGACCGCGCCCGCCTGGCCGGCGCATCCGGCCTGGATGCGGGAGTTCTGCACGCTGCTCGGCAGCACCGTCGAGGCGTGACGCGCCGGATATGACGAGAGCCCGCGGGACCGCACGTCCCGCGGGCTCCGTCACTTGATCCGTCCTCGCGTGCGCCTACTTCGCGGGCTTGCCCTTCGCCGCCCAGACCATCCCGCGCAGCGTCATCTCCAGCACGTGCGGGTGGTCGATGAACTCCTGGGCGACGTGCCCGAGCGCGGAGTAGAACACCCGCCCGGCGCCCCAGGTCTTCGTCCAGACCACGGGCATGATCGCCCGCCGCCCGTCGTGGACGTACACCGTGTCGGCGAGCACCGTCACGCCCGGGTCCACCTGCATGTAGTACTGCTCGGAGTTGTAGTCCCACTCGACGGGCATGCCGTCGGTGATCTCGTGGGCGACGTCGGTCAGCCGCACGCGGTAGTCCCCGACGTGCGGGTGCCCGACGAACTGCCCGCCGGTCATCCACTGGAAGCCCAGGCTCCCGCGGAACGCGTCGCCCATGCCGCCGTGCACCCCGGCCGCCCCGACGCCCGACTTCACGGCGGCGTCGAGGTTCTGCCAGTGCTCGCCTTCCATCTGTCCCATCGTCCAGACCGGAACGATCAGGTCCAGCGCCTTCAGCGCCTCGCCGTCGCCCAGCGGGTCCATCGAATCGACCCGCTCCACGTCGAAGCCCTTCTCGCTCAGGCCCTTCTCGAACAGCTCGGAGACTTCCTTCGGCTGATGGCCGTCCCATCCGCCGTAAAAGATCAGCGCCTTCATCGTCAGTTCGTCCTTTCCTGCGGCCGCGTCGCGTCGCCGGCGGCGGACCGTCTTACGCGTCGGGATTCTTCGCCCAGCGGATGCCGTTGACGATGATCCGCTGGAAGCTGGGGTTCTCGTGCTGGTCCTTTCCGTGACCGAGCGCGGTATACAGCACGCGCCCGTGCCCGTAGGGCTTGACCCACGTGATCGGACGGCGGAAGCCCTTGTACCACGTGCTCATCAGCAGGTCGAAGTGCCCGGTCGTCTCCATCAGGTAGAGCTCCTCGGGCATCTCGAAGTCCTCCACCCCTTCCATCACGGGGTGGAACGGGCTGTGCACGTTGAACGTCAGCGACCTCTGCCCCGGCGGGTGCGTGAGGAACTTCCCGCCGACCATCGGGATGTACCCGGGCGTGCCCTTGAAGCTGTCGGCCGCCGAGTGCACGGCGACGAACCCCTTGCCGCCGACGATCCCGCCGAGCAGACCCTTGCGCTGGTCGTCGGTCAGGTCCTCGCCGGTGGTGTAGCAGACGATCACGTCGTACGGCGCGATCCGCTCGGGGGTGAAGTCGTCGCGGTCCTCGGTCGTCGTGACGTCGAAGCCCGCCTCGCCGAGGAACTGTTCGTAGATGGGGCCCATCACGCTGAACTCGTGGAAGTTCTCCGTGTGGCCGCCCATCACCATCACTTTGATCGGATCGGACATGTTTCCTCCGAACCGGCGACGGGCGGCGCATCGGTCGCGCCGCCCGCCCCGGAACTCAGTTCAGGGAATCTATTCGTACTTCGCCTTGAGCGTCTTGCCCTGCTTCGCGCTGCGGTCGGCGAGGTCCAGGATGTGGATCGGGCGGCGCGACCACTCGGGCGTGATCACGAGCTTCTCGCCCTTGACCAGATGGTCGGCGATGTTCTGGTAGAACTTGTGCCCTTCGGAGGGCGGGTTGCCGCCGCGGCGGGTGACGTTCGCGCCCTTCTCGTGCGTGATCGTCTCCCACGAGCCGCCGTCCATGATGTACGTGCCCTCGGTGCCCGTGATCTCGAGCTGTCCGCGCTTAGGGTTCGAGTCCATCGACGTGATGGTCAGCTCGAGCAGGCGCCCGTCGGCGAAGCGGACGATCGCCCGGCCTTCGTCCTCGTTCGTGTCGTCCTTCCACGCCGTCTTCGGACCCCAGTGCCCGTTGTGGGCGAACCCGGTGACCTCGACGATCTGGGACGGCTCGAGAATCTGCAGCGAGTACTCCAGCAGGTGCACGCCCCAGTCGTAGAGGATGCCGCCGGAGATCGACTTGCTCGACCGCCACCAGTCGCCCGGCTTGCCGTACCCGCCCATGTGCGCCTCGATCCGCCAGACGTCGCCGATGACGCCCTTCTCGCGGACCTGCTCGACCGCCCGGAGGATGCATCCGTCCCAGTGGCGGTTGTGGTAGGTCGACAACACGACGCCGCTCGCCTCGGCGGCGCGGATCATCCTGTCGCACTCGGCCGTCGTGATCGCCAGCGGCTTCTCGCACACCACGTGCCGCCCCGCCTTGAGGCACTGCGCCGCCAGGTCCGCGTGGGTGTTGTGCGGGGTGATGATCGCGATCATGTTCACGTCGGACTTCTTGAGCATCTCCTTCGTCGACGTGTAGGTCTCGATGCCCGGGAAATCGGTCTGCGCGACCGTCAGGCGGGTCTCGTCAATCTCGGCGACCGCCGTCGGGGTCATCCCGGCCTGCTGCATCTGCCCGAGGTGGCTGCGACCCATGTTGAACGCGCCGCCGTACCCGATGACGCCGACCTTGATGTCCGCCGCCTTCTTGAAACGCTTCACAATGATGCCCTTCCATTGGATGGTCCGCGTCCGCCGTCGCCCACGCGGCGACGCTGCGTCGCGGCTGTGTGCCGGAAAGGCGAGGGTATAGCCCGCCCGCCGGCGTTTCGCAACCGACAATGGAAAAGAATTCCCGCTGGCGTCCGGGCGTCCGGGGGTGCATCCCGTTTCAGTAGGTAGTTTTCACGCGGCGAGGGGTT